>JASJAN010000020.1 GCA_030066985.1 Desulfobacterales bacterium | reverse complement strand
GTCAAGGCCCAGGAAAAAGAAGAGCTCGAAGTGCTGTTTAATGTCAACTGGGAGGTGCCCCGCTTTCTGGTGGGGGATCCCTTGCGGCTCGGGCAGGTGCTGATCAATCTGGCCAACAATGCAGTCAAATTCACAAACAACGGTGAAATCGTCGTATCCACAGAATTGCGCAAACGCAATCAGGAGCAGGTGTCGTTAAAATTTTCCGTCAGAGACACCGGCATCGGCCTGACCGAAGAACAGGCCGGCAAGCTGTTTCAATCCTTTTCCCAGGCCGATACCTCCACCACCCGTAAGTACGGCGGCACAGGACTGGGACTGGCCATCAGCAAGAAACTGGTTAACATGATGGGTGGTGAGATCTGGGTGGAAAGCGAATACGGTCAGGGCACCACTTTTAGTTTTACCGCTGATTTTGGTCTGGGCAAAGAGCGCGCTAAAAAACGCTTTGCGCCCTCCACAGATTTGAGAGGCACAAAAGCCCTGGTGGTAGACGACAATGCCACTTCCAGAGAGATTCTAAAGGATATGCTTGAATCCTTTACCTTTGACGTCACCGTGGCCGCCTCTGGCCCGGAGGGGATTACCGAGCTTGAAAACGCTGACCCGGCGAACCCATTTGAACTGGTGGTCATGGACTGGAAGATGCCCGAAATGAACGGCATCGAAGCCTCCCGGCAAATCAAAAGTCACACCGGATTGAAAAAAATTCCGGCCATTATCCTGGTCACCGCCTATGGTCGCGAAGAGGTGATGCAGCAGGCTCAAGACGCGGGGCTGGATGGCTTTTTGATCAAGCCGGTCAGCCCGTCATTGCTTTTTGACGCCAGCATGCAAGCCTTTGGTCAGACCGTTCCTGAGGATTCAAGAGCGGGTCGCAGAGACCAAAAAGAAGCCCAGGTAATGCAACACATCCGGGGCGCCCGTGTACTGCTGGTGGAAGACAACGAGATTAATCAGCAGGTGGCCAGCGAAATTCTGCAGGGCGCCGGGCTCAATGTCAATGTGGCCAACAATGGCAAAGAAGCCATCGCTGCCATCGAGAAAAAAGCATATGATGCCGTGCTGATGGATGTTCAGATGCCGGTAATGGACGGCTACACCGCCACCGGCAAACTGCGTCAGGATGAGCGTTTTAAAGAATTGCCCATTATAGCCATGACCGCCCATGCCATGGCCGGTGATGCCGAAAAAAGCATCGCCGCCGGTATGAGCGACCATGTCACCAAGCCCATTGATCCGCAACAATTATTTGCTACGCTGCAAAAATGGATTCAGCCGGACAAGAGCCGCAGCGCCGTTGCAAAGCAAACACCGTCCGCAGTAGAGACCGTCTCCGAAACAGAGGGCTTACCCGAATCCCTGGCCGGATTTGACCTGCAAGACGGTCTCAAACGCCTGCAGGGGAACAAAAAGCTGTACCGTAAACTGTTGCTGGATCTAGCAGCTAAATATACTGACACGGCCGATGACATTCGTCAGGCGCTCACTGCCAATGACTTTGAACGGGCCCACAGCCTGGTCCATAACCTTAAGGGACTGGCCGGAAACCTGGCTGCCACCGATCTGCAGGCCGCTGCTATCGAACTGGAAAAAGGTGTTAAAGGCGGCCTCCCGACTGAATCCTCCAAAGAGACGCTCAATCAGTCGTTCGATAAATTGAAAAAAACACTGCAGGCAGCAATCAAGTCCGTGAGAACATTAGGCCCGGCTGTTGCAGAAAAACCGGCCCAACCGTCTGCCGCAGCGCTGGCGGATATACCGCCGGAACTGGCCAAACAAGCCGCCGATCAAATTCGCGCAGCAGCCGATATGGGCGACGTCACTCGCATCAAAACGATTGCCGAGGAATTCAGTGCCAAATCCGCGGCCTTTGTACCGATTGGGGAGCGGTTCATTCAAATGGCGGAGGATTTCGATTTCAATGGAATTTTAAAATTAGCCGATGAAACGGATAAAGCAAAATCAACCTGATGGCGTTTTCAGGCAAGCCGAAGACAGCCTGGCAAGGATATAAAGCTTAGCAAGTTGCCAATCTCATAAAGAAGCCCCCGTAAAGATGTTGTCAATCCTTGTGTGGTTTATTTGTCAATTTTAGAGCAACGGGTTCATTCCAAGCCCTAAATCATCTTGCTGAAGTAAATTTCTCAACCAGAGGGTGATATCTTTTAGAGTTGTTTTGAGAAACAAATTTCTCAGCCAGAGAGCGATCTTTTGGCTGCCGGTCAAGGCGTTCCAGGCCTGCAGCCAGGTATTGATAGCCGCCGGCTTGTCTGTAATAATATTATCCGCACCCACCTCTATCATGGCAAGCGCCGTGTGCAAATCATTGACGGTCCAGACATGGATTTGCTTGCCGCTCTGTTGGGCCTTTTTAACTAGCTGTGATGTGGCCTGGGCGGCATCGATGCTCAGGAAGTCGACTTTGCTTTGGGTGTAATCGCCAAGCGCGCGGAAAACGGTCAGCCCGATCTTAATTTCCGGAAAAAGCGCTTTGAACATTCGCAACTCACCATAATCCAGAGAAGTGATCACGCAGTTTTCGGAACATGAATTTCTTCGAATCAGTGTACCGACTTTTCCTACCAGATCCAAATCCGGTCGATTATACTTCAATTCAATGTTGAGTTTGATACGTCCATTGCAAAACCGTATGGCCTCCTCAAGGGTTGCGATACGCTCACTTCTGAAATCTTTTGAAAACCAGCTGCCAATATCGATTGTGCTCAGTTCTTCGTATCGCATTTCCGCAATCTTGCGATCAATTGAAGCAACGCGCATCAGATCGGCATCGTGCATGAGAATTACAACGCCATCAGCCGTAGCCTGCACATCAATTTCAGCATAATCCGCGCCATCCTCTATGGCTTGATTAAGCGCACTGATGGTATTTTCCGGAGCTTTGAGCGAACTGCCGCGGTGGGCGGTGATCGCCATATGGCGACGGTCAAAATTAAAGCTTTCAAAATATGCAAAACCGGCGAAAACCGTTATCGCCAACGACAGGCAGACACCGGCCCATCCTACGCTTTTTAAGACAGAAGGAGATATTTTTTTTATAAGCCACCATTTTTCAGGCAACATGATTTTGCGCCTTACAATCTCGCGATAAAAGTCAACGATAGTAAACATATAAACCGTCTTGCCCAGGGTGAACCAGATTAGGCCGCTTATGACAACAACCCCCAGAGCAACCACGACCAACGGCAGAATGACATATAGGTTCAGCCCGGCGTAGACCAGCAAAAATGTGAACAGCGCTTTAAGTACCAGCGCTGTGGCAAATGATACAGAAACAATAAATATCCACCAGACGGCCTGAGGCACCGCCAGTTCGATGACCCGGTGCTTTGTCCGCTGCCAGCTTTTTCTTAAGGCCTTAAGCGGTTGCGCATTTTCGAAAATGAGGGCTGGAATCGCAAACAGCCAGCGTATATACAACCAGGCAGCCAACAAAAAATAAAGCCCGGCGATCATAGCGCTGATAAATAGCGTCACCCACAACTGCCAGGGTCTTTCAGCAAGGTAATAATTTATGTCATACTCACCAAGGAAAACAAAATACGTCAGAGCGCAGGCTGCTAAAAATGGTATGCTGGCTAAAAAACCAATAGTGGCCTGGAGCAATCCTAAACAAATAACAGACCAAGCATGGACAATTTCTTCTCCGAGGACTCTGCTGACGGAAACCACACGACCATCAGCCGCGGCCAGGGAAATGATCATTAACCCGATCCATTCCAGAAAGGCCAGCCCGAGAAAAAAGGCGGCACTGAGCAGAATGAAACCAAAACCCCGCAAAGATATGAAAAAGGCTATAATGTCTTCATTGCTGACTGCAATTTGACCGTCGGAAACCAGCAGGCTATTTACCAGCCAGGCGGTAAACGGTGCCAGGGCGATTGCAAAAATAAAACTGAACCAGATTTCAAAACCGATGATCGGCCTGATTTCCCTGCGCAAATTATTCCATGCTTTATGATAGCGAATATAAGACGATTTAATCATTGCTAATTTGAAAGGAATCCAGGTGAGAAGTAAACCCGGTACCGGGTTGCGCCCCGATACAAGGCACGGGCTTGAATACCCATCACTAAAAATTATTCGGCGAGGGTTGTCTTTTTAACGGAGCTGTCCGGTGCGGTTACACCAAGCGCTTCTATTTGCTGTAAAAAGCTGGCAGCTTCCTGAACGATTTGACCTTCACCTGCGGTGTTTGCCAGTTGTACCGCCCGATTTAACCATTTTTGGGCATCATCAATCTGATCGTTAGCAAAAGCACTTCGACCGGCTCTAAGATAGCGGATGGCGGCCTCCCGGATGCGTCCCGCTTTTTCACTGGCTTCACCTGCCAGCACCAGAGCCCTGACCATTGCGCGATAGTCACGCGCTTCACGGCGCAGGCGGGTTGTGCGATCAAAGGCTTCAATGGCCGCCGGCCAGTTTTGCTCAGCCAGGGCCAGGTGCCCCAACAGCTCCTGACGATCGGCGCGCAGCCGCACCTGGTCCGGTTGCCCCAAATCCGCTATCGAGCTGCGCAACTGATCCAGATTACCCTGTTCACTGGCGATTAAGCCTCTCAAAAAATGCGTTTTGCTTTGTATAACAGAAGAAGTCTGTGCCGGGTCGGCCAGAATTTGATCGGTTATTTGCCAGGCGGCATCTGCATTCCCAAGTCTGTGAAGAAGGGTGGCTTCGAGAAGCAGAAAATCGACCGACTTACCATGATCCGCCAGGGCCATTTCGGTTTTGGCACGCCGAACCACTTCCAGAGCCTCTTGATAGGATTGCAGGTTCTGCAGACATACGGCCAGATTGTAGCGGGCATCCAGGATCGCGGCGCTATCATCACGCACATAGGCACGCTCCAGCGACCGGCGATAGAAACTGGCAGCCTGACGGAAGCGCCCCTTGTCAAAGGCCTGGCGTGCGGCTCTGTTAAAACGTACCAGTTCTGAATCTATGGACGGATCCCTTTGTGGTGGTGGTGAAGACCCACAAGCGGAAAAAACCAATATGACAACTGCAGCTAGCAGACCAATAAGCCCGGCTCGAAAGAAGGAATGCAGATAGCGGTTCATGGACTGACCTCCAGCGGCGATAAACGATTGGTTGTTTGTTGCGGTTGGCCTGAGCGACCGCCGAATAACCAGTGGGACTGAAGCTGCTGAATCAGCAGTTCCAGTTCGACCATCACCTGCTGCAGTTGCAAAACCAGTATCGTAGCTGTATCCGCAGTGTCACCCACATTTTTGGTAATCTTGGGCAGATGCGGTGTCGTCTCGCTTAGATCTGCCATCACCCCTTCCATGGATGCCATGATTGTTTTCAGACTACGCGTAATTTTGGGGATATCGCCGGTTTCGATATCAAATTCGGTTGAGAAAGCTGAAACGTTTTCAATTATGTGTTGGGCTTCATCAAGGAGCGGGCCCAACTGGGCGATCCGGTTTTCCAGCTCCCTAATAAGTTTATCCTCGGTCAGCAAACGCCCGAGCGACCCTTCCCCCCGGTCAATCCGGTCGGCGATGGAATTCAGATTCGTCAGCAGCTGCTGGACGCCTCTGTCAGGATTCTGTAAATCTTGTGCAACTGACGTCAGCGCAATGATTGCCGTATGGGCATCATCGATCAATGGCATTACTTTGGCCCGCAGCTCATCAATGAGTTCAGACAGTGTATCGCTGGTGCTGCGATCTGATTCAACGGTCAGAACAGCAAATTCCCAATCAAGCGGCGGCCCGCTGCCGCGGGTAATTTCAAGGAAAGCATCACCGGCAATGCCGAATGTCCGGCGGATGGTTGCCCTTGAATCGCTGCGAATAAAAACCGCCATTTCGCTATCGATACGGGCGATGGCGTGGATCTTTTGATCGGGGTTGATGACAATATCCAAAACTTCCCCGGCACGCGTTCCCAGAATTTGGACCGACGATCCTTGGGACAGCCCGAACAGACCTTCATCGGGCAATACTACCTTGAGCAATTCTCCGGGATTAAACCATTTGCGAATCTGACCGGAGTAAATCAAGCCGGCGACAAAAATCAGCAAGGTGAGCAACACAAACAACCCGACCGTTTCATTGGTATAGCGGAATTTTGTCTGTGGCAGCCTTTGTTTCACGGTGTGACCTCCATCAATTTATTGGCAACCATTCGATATCGCCGGGTTACAGGCAGGGTTTGATCCTTCCAGATGCGCTCTTTTCTTGTCAGCCAAATAACGGCAGCGCCCCGTTCGAGCACATCACGCACCGCACTCATCAGGGCAGATATGATATCAAGGAAAATGCCGCTGGTCGGCTCTTCTAACACAATCAGCGAAGGTTGTCCCATAAATGCCCGCGCGCAGGCGGCGCGTTGCAGGTCGGTTTCCGTGAAATCACCGGGCAATCCCAGAGGAAGCCCGGGAAGACCAAAAAGTTGTGCCAGCTGCCCGGCCTCATCGCAAAGCTGGCGGGTAGACCTGCGCGTATGATGAGATTGGGCCAGCAATATATTATCCATCAGCGAAAGGTGGTTGATCCAGTTTCCGGTTTTAAAGACACGGCTGATCCGGCCCCGCAGCGCATTGGCCTGGTCAGGCGGCAGTTTCGTCCAATTGCGTCCCAGAAAACGCACAGACCCACTAGTGGGTTCGATGATTCCAGCACAAGCATCAGCGAATGCCGTTGTTTGCTCCAGGCGCGCCAGACGGATTAAAACCAGATCACCGCCATAAATACTCAGGCTGACCTCATCAGACGCAGCGGCCACCCCGGATGTGCCTGTGAAAATGGTATCTTCAAATTGCAGAATGTTGCGTTGCTTATTGAGAAGGACTGGCATCAGACATCACCCTCATGCAAATAATATTGTTAGTGCAATAGATATGACCAGGGTGGCCAAAGCCGATTTGGCAAAGCCCCTTGGCATGAGTTCCAGTACCCTGGCAGTGCCACCGGTAAGCGACAGCGCCATCTTACAGGATATTAATGCCACCACAAATCCAATAATAACGGTCTTCAAAGTAAATAATATATATGTTTGCTGACCCATTGAGCCGATGGCACGATTGAGGAATTCAAAAAAATTTGATTGCGAGACACCGACCAGCACTCCTGAGACAAAGCCGGCTAACAGGGCCAAGGTAACAAAAGCGACCGACAGCGAAAACATACATATACTAAAGGCCAGCACCCGCGGCACCACCAGATATAAAAACGGGTCGATTCCCTGAGCATCCAACATGTGGACCTGACCTTCGGTCTTCATGGTGCCCAGTTCAACCAGCAGGGTAGATCCGCTGCGACCGATCACAATCAGACCTACCAGTACCGGTGCGATTTCACGCACCAGAACCAAAGACAAAAAGTTGCCGAATAATGCTGTGCTGCCAAAGACGTTTAACCAATAAAAAGACTGAGCGACGAGACCAAAGCCTACAAATATCCCGCTGACCAGGATAAAAGGTAACGCCTGGGCGCCTACCTGAAAACACTGACGCATGAACTCGTTGCGAATCGAACGCCGCCAGGTGATCGGGCGGCAGCCTTGCCAGATAACTGCCACGGCATCGCTGATAAATCGCACCGGCCCATGCCACAAACCAATGGTCCCCGCACCCACGCTTGCGAGCAACCATCTCGGTCTGGATATTCGCCGTGAGGTATCATTACCATATGATGGGTTAAGCGGTTCGGTGTTCATATGTGTCCTGTCAGAAGATAGGTTGAACTTTCACCGACGTGGGGCAAATAATAGCGCCCGCGCATTTGAAATAGGTACCTGGACTGTAATCGCTGATAAGTGGTTTGTGAGACCTGGATGCCGCCCGCTATGCCGGATTCTGCCATTTTTGATGCAAACCGAACCGACTCGCCCCATATATTGTACGTTTTCTGTTTGCGCCCCACGGAGCTGCCCATAGCCGTCCCGGTGTCGATACCGATACGAAATTCCATAGGAATGTTCAAAGATGCAAACAGGCTGCTGTAGCGATCCTGGAGGTATAGTGCCAGGTCGGCAATGCGACCGGCATGGTTATTCGAGTCGTTGTCAATTCCCGCTGCACAGATGATCTCCTCGCCCATAATTTTCACATAATCGATGGCATCCGATGCAGCCGCTTCCTCCAAATAGGCAACCAGCAGATCAACGATTGTCGTTGATTCGTCACCTGCGCTGTGTCCGGCAAGGGTTATGGGATCGCTAAATCGCAATGCCAATACGGTTGTATCTGCAAATATGTCGGCAGCCGTTTTCTGCGCATCAATTCCGCCGGCTGCCAGACGATCCAAGAAAGAAGACACTCTGTCTTTTTCGTCCTCTGAAACGGATATTGTTTGCTCTCCTAACAGATCCGCTATTTCCGGTTGACGATCGGACCGAGTGTCATTTTCAACGGTGGGGGTCTTGGGTCCAGGCGCCGTTGACGCTTTGATACTGGTTGCTCTGTCTTTGCGGCTGTCAGCCTCATGCATCGATTTTCGATCCGTTGAAAATCGCAGCGCCAGCATATTGGCAATGGCGTAGGCAAATGAGACATCTTCGTCCGGCCAGCCACGGTGCATGCGCTCCTGCTCAAACCAAAGGGCCCCAGCTGTCCAATCCTGATAGCGAATCGGTACTGCCAGCAAAGATCTACAACCCAGTGGTTGCAGATAGGCCTGAAACAGCGCGGTCAAGCGACTATCCGCTTCTGCGTCTCCGGTGCTGATGCTGGAACCGTGCTGCAGCACATCAAACAATTCTGAAAATTCGTCCTGAGAAAGTACCGTTCCCTGGGTGTGCCCATTGCTTTCGCTGTCATAACTATCGATACACTTTAAATTTTGGGCGTTATCGTCAAAACGCCACAGACTGGTGCGTCTTAAATTGATGGCATTGGCAACAATCTCGGTTAATTCCTGAAACGAATCACTATCCCCGGTACCAAACACGGCCGCTCTGGAGGACAGCTCGGAGAAGGCCCGGCTCTGGGCCGCGAGTTCATGCTGACGATCGAGCACGCGCTGGGCAATGATTTCCGCCCGCAGAGCCTGATATACCAGCAGAGCCGCCAAAATGGCGGCCAGGATGATGATACCCACAGACATCAGTAAAATATTACGGTTGTTGCGAGCAACAAAGCCGACAAAGTCTTCTTCAGGTACAAAAATGAATACCGATAAGTCGAGCCCGGTTTTTTGGGGCATCAGGAAAGCGCTACTCAGATAGCGCCGATTGTCAACAACCAAATCACGATGACCGTGCCCCTCGATACGGAAGCGACTGAAGGCACGATTTAAGATTGTGTCTCCCAGTTCTTCAACCCGGATGGGTTTGAACACATTGCCTTCCTTTTTCACCATTTTGTCAATCTCCGGATGGGCGACGATGTAACCCTCTTCATCGACGATAATGGCCTCGCCGTTTTCGCCGATTTTCAGGGTCTCGAGAAAGGCGCTGACCGCTTTTAATTCGATATCCAGACCGATGACACCCAGTCGTTCATCATTTTTGCTCATAACCGGCAAAGAAATCGTTATGCCGTGTGTTTGGCTGGTGTAAAAGATATAAAAATCAGTCCAATACGGTTCCTGGCGATTGACAGCCCCCTTAAACCAGGGGCGGTTGCGGGGATCATAGGAATCATCAACCGAGGTCTCTTCTTCCAACATGTTTCCGGCCGGGTCCCGACGGATCCAGGTGGTCCGTGCGGATCCGGTGGCGCGCTCGATGATTTTGGTGTGCAGGGATTTGTCCGGCTGCCGGGCGACCATCAGAAAGTTACCCTGGGTGTCAGCGACGATGAAATTGGTGATTTGCGAAAGATTGTTCAGTATGCCAAAAGCAAGCGGTTCCAGTTGATCCCGGTCTTTAATATCAAATGACGAATTGTTTAAGAAAGTAGCCGTGAGCTGAACCGTATCTTCTATGGGCTTTAAGAAAGCTTCCAGTTCTCCGGCGATGCGTCTTTCAATCGCTCCCAGCACTTCATTCGACAGCGCCAGCGCTTCCCGGCGGTTACTGAAATAGGAGTATGCGACAATCGCCAGCAAGGCCGCCAGCATGATGACCACAAAACCGATCGGGCCGGCCACTCGAAAGAAGTGACCCCGCTGCAATTTTCGCTTGCTGCGATCACCAGATCTAAGATCAACCACTTCTTCTCTTCGCAATTTTAGTGCCTCCCAACATATTCAATGAAGCATAGGCGCTTTACCAGTGCTTGATTTGCTTCTTGACGCAATCTTCTTTAATTACATCCTGCATTTACTATAAATATCAAAATCATATATAGGCCCATCATGACAGATGGGTCAAATGCTTTATGCCATTTTATGAAGTCGATTAGGTTTATTTTAGTGCTGAAATTAGCCGGTTATGCGAAAAAGTAGGTATTCGGCAGTCGGCTGTCAATTGAATGCAACACACTTAATAATCCTTGAAAAACAAATTTTTTTCTGCCACAACCATCGACGGTCCTAACATCTTTAATTATTTCATTTTATGCCCCTTGCTTTTGAAAGGATCGATGAATGAGCACTATGGCAGTCGTCACCCAGGCAAAATCCGCTGCAGCAGTGATCCGTTGGGCCGCGCGCTTCGCAGAAATGCGCAATGATGCCCTCACTGTTCTTTGCTGTGAGTTCGGTCAGCAGGTTATGCCTGCAACAGCGGTTAATTTAAAGCAGCCAGAGCCCGCAGGCGAATTTGTACAAGCTGTGGCTGCGGCCATTGGTGAAATCCGAGATATTGAAGTTGAGCTATTTTGGATGCGCCAACCTAAACCGGCCAGAGCCATTGTTCAGCAGATTCAGAAAAAGAACATCAAATTTCTGTGTGCCGGTATGGATACCGGCCTGCCGAAAGACTCGCCTGTAAATCGGCTGGCCCTGCGATTACTGCGTTTTGCGCCCTGCCAGATGTTCGTGCTGGATCCGGGGGATGCAGACGGCACACGCTTTCATAATATCCTGTTGCCGATGGGCTCGAAACTGAAACCATTTACCATGCAAACTGCCGTCAGTCTGGCGGAGAAATTGGATTGCACGGTCATGCCGATGGAGGTGGGTTCCTATTTTGGCAGCGACTCAAAGGAGGTTGCCCAGCGCTCGTTGATATCAAAGCTTCAGGAGGCCGGTATCAAGGAATCTACGGCGATTAAGCCCATCCTGGTGCTCAGCGGTGAAAAGTGGAAGAGCGCGGTTAACCGAAGTCGAGGCAGCGATCTGGTGCTGACCGGAGCAGCCGCCATTAGCGAAGTTCGCAAATTTCGCCAGGAAGAAAAACGCCACAGTGATCCCGAAAGTCCAAAAGTACCGATCGGAATGGTGCGCCGCTGGAATGTGGAGGCCGGGTCATCCTGGATCAATATGATTGAAATCCGGATTTTCAGCTGGCTGCCGTCCCTGGAAGCCGTGGATCGGGTTGATCTTTTTGATCGCCTGCAAGCCGGTGCACGCTGGAATGTGGATTATATATTGATGATGTGTCTGTCCACCGCCATCGCCTCACTGGGCTTAATGCAAAATTCAACAGCCGTGGTCATCGGCGCCATGGTGGTCGCCCCGCTGATGACACCGCTGATTGGCGCCGGGCTTTCGCTGGTGCAGGGCAATCTTGTATTTTTTCGGGATGCCATGCGGGCCATGGGATATGGCATTGTAGCCGGCTTAACGATCTCGAGTATTCTGGGCTTTATCGTTCCGCTGGAAGAACTCACCCCGGAGCTATTG
This sequence comes from Desulfobacterales bacterium, assembly GCA_030066985.1. Lineage (NCBI taxonomy): Bacteria > Pseudomonadati > Thermodesulfobacteriota > Desulfobacteria > Desulfobacterales > Desulfobacterales bacterium. Next base: position 106,137 of record JASJAN010000020.1, on the reverse strand, counting down.
GCTCGCGGTGCTCCGACGATTATCGATCTGGTGGTGGCATTCCTTTCCGGGGCAGCGGCTGCTTATGCCCTTGCCAGACCCTCTTTGCTCGGTGCACTTGCCGGGGTCGCCATTGCTGCAGCGCTGGTCCCTCCCCTGGCGACGGTGGGCATCGCTTTTGCCGAATTTAGATGGGACATTGTTGAAGGCGCCGCTATTTTGTTTGTCACCAACCTGGTGGCCATCATTTTAGGCGCCGCCAGCGTCTATCGCCTGCTGGGCATCCAGGGCTCGCGTTTGGGTATACGGCTGCCCCTGTGGGTGCGTCGCACGGTTATGCTGCTGGTTTTGCTGTCGGTGGCCTTAACAGCACCACTGGGATATAAGCTGGCAGACCAGCTGCTTGAGGGTCAAACCCGTCCGTACACCTTGCCCGTCAGCAAAACGGTCTGGACAGCTATCCGGGATCGGGTTCATCTGGAGCCGGGGGTGACGTTTTTGTCGGCCAGCCGTTTCGGTATGGAACATGATACGGATATCGTCATTCTGCTGACGGCTTCAAAACCGGTCTCCGCCGACTTTATCTCCGACTTGAAACGAGTGACCAATGAAGCGCACGATGAAAACTTAAATATCGGTGTTTATGTCGTCCAGGAGGCCGGGATCAAACGTACTAAATTCTGATATTTATTAGACACATCGCCTAAACTAAATATGAAAGCCCGGTTCGCATCGAACCGGGCCTTCTGTTTCTGAGTTAGATAACATGCTCTGCAGATTACAATTCAATTCCCAGCCGTTCCCAGACCGACTCATCGTCTTTGATTTCCGCGGCTTTCAAATGCGGATAGGTGGTGATCAGAAAATATGCCAGCGGCAGGACCCCCAGCACGATGATGATGGTGTCAGGGAGCGCACGAAAAGTCCCCAGCCAAACGACAGCGCCCTTTTCGAAAAAATCCGCGCTGCGCGCCACCCAATAACCGTCTTTAAAAGCGATCCAGGCCTGCATGGCGCCAATCGGCATCAGGGTGACAAATGCCAGCAAAAACAACCCGCCGTTAAGCCCCCAGAAAGAGAGCTTCAGGATGCCGTCTTTCCAGTGAGCCTTGTCCACCAGGCCACGCCATGAGAACAACAACAGGGCAACAGAAAGCATGCCGTAGGTCCCGAACATGGCCGTATGGCCGTGGTGCATAGTCAGGTAGGTGCCGTGCTCATAGAAGTTAATGATCGGCAGATTGATCAAAAAGCCGAAAATACCGGCACCCAGAAAGTTCCAGAAAGAAGCAGCCACCAGGAAATACATGGGCCACTTGTAGGAGAACTGCCTGCCTTGCTTGCGGATCTCACGGTATTCCATGAGGCCTCTTACCACCAGCGCCAACAGCGGCACAGGCTCCATTGATGAGAATATGGCCCCCCAGCCGACCCAGAATGCCGCACCGCCATACCAGTAGTAGTGATGGGCAGTTCCGATGATGCCACTGAGAAAAGTTAGGGCGGCGGTAAAATAGGCCACCCTTAAAGCCGCCTGGGCTGTTGCCAGTCCCATGGCCACCATCAGCAGCGCGATGACGGCAATACCGAAGAACTCAAAGATGCTTTCCACCCAGAGGTGCACCACAAACCAGCGCCAATAGTCCGCCATCGTCAGGTGAGAACCCTGGCCGTAAAAGAGCCCGAAAGCATAAAAAGCAACCACAAACACGGCACTGAACACGTAAAACCAGATCAGAGCACTGAATTCATCCTTGTGCTTCTTCAGATGCCCACCAACGGCGCGGTAGACAATCAGCAGCCAGAAAACCAAACCCACCAACAGCAGGATCTGCCAGAGTCGGCCTAGCTCTAAGAATTCCCAGCCCTGGTGACCCAGCCAGAACCACAGATCGCCCAGGTATCCCTTGATGCCCAGGACCTCACCGGTCAGACTGCCCACCGCAACCAGTAAAACGGCAACGAACAGCAGCTTAACCAGCAAGCTCTGCTTGTTGGGCTCTTTACCACCAATAATAGGTGCCAGATAAATGGCTGACGCCAGCCAGGTGGTGGCAATCCAGAAAACCATCAGCTGTAAATGCCAGGTTTTGGCCCAGCTATAAGAAATCAGGTCGGCTACAAAGTCTACAAAAAAACTGCCCGGATGAATGGTGTAATGCGCCAGCAATCCACCGAAGCTTGTCTGCAGCAGAAATAGCAGAATCACCACCACAAAAAACTTGGCAGCCTGAAACTGACTGCGGGTCAAAGGCATTTCGATCAATTTTTCAGCCAGGGCCGTCCCTTTGGCCTCTCCATACCATAAGCCGTATCGATGGATCCAATAGACAAACAACGCCAGAACCACTAACAGCGCCAAAACGCCGGCGATGGAATAGAAAAAGGCGTCGGTGCTGGGGACATTACCCACCCGGGTATCCGGCGGCCAATTATTGGTATAGGAATAATCTTCTCCCGGCCGAAGGGTTGAGGCCACCCAGGCCGTCCAGAAGAAAAAGCGGGATGCCTGCAGTCGCTGCTGCTGCTCAGGAATGGTGTTGGGAAGAAAACCATAACGGACCTCGCCATCCTTAAAGGTTTTTTCCCAGTGTTTAATCACACGCTCCAGGCCCTGAATCTGGGCATCGGTGAGCTTGAGCGTGTCACTGGCGGCGTCATAGCGGTTGGGCTTTAGCTCAGCCTTGATTTTAACATCGATGATGTCTTTTTGCAGGTCATCTAGCTGGTTATAGGATTTGCCATGCTCAGCCATTGCCAAATAATCGCCCACAGCCTCGACGATGATATTTAAAGATGCAGCTGAAAACTCCGGACCCCGCTGGGAGCCGTGCCCCCAAACTGCTCCATGATCCATCAGGCCAAACCGTTGATAGACGTCCTGTCCGGCAATGATATCCGACTTCTCAAATAGCAATTTGCCGCTGCTGTCAACGACTTTCCCCGGATAAGGCGGCAGATCCTTTTTCATGGCAACCCCGCCGCCCAGAAGAACCGCCATGGCGACAATAAAACACAGGATTGCTGCCCATTTTAATGTTTTAATTGACATGTGTACTCCTCAGAAATGAGTCACCTTTGGTTTGAATGATTTATGTCCCCACAGATTCTATGTGTAACCGCTACCATAGTTTTATTTCTGTTTACGGTATGGCGGTATGATTTGGATGCAGAAAATCACATCTAATGCCAAAACATATTTTTTTATGACCACTCAATATGGAGGATGGAGCCGCTGTCCTTCGATCACTTCAGTAGTGAATCGCATGGGTTATCAAAAGCCCCGTAAAACGGCTTGATATTTATTTGTTAAATTTAGTCAAACCTGTGGTTTTAAAACCAGAGCCGATCTCTGGTTTCTTGCATAATGTAAATATAATCTTTGGGGGAGGATGCCCTTGACTTAGATCAAGATTGAGGATTTTTAGCAAAATGGATAAAGCGGATGAAAAGCTTTTTCGATTAAATTTTAATCGACCGGGCTCATTTTCAATCCTGGGATGTGATTACATACAGATGGACTTCACGGGGACCATGAGCGCCGTGTACCATGGTGGCTTCGATATCAGCAGTTTTGCTGGGGCCGGATATGAATGTCAAACAATTGGTCAGGCCTTCCTGGTGTTCATGCGGGTCCCATTTAAGCAGGGCGTAAAGCTCTTTGAGGTCGGCAATCATCTGATCGAGTTTGATGACGGCAATATGAATGGCTGGCACCAGTGATACGGTGCGCGCCTGGCCGGGCCGGGTTCGCAGCACCAGCGTGGCGGTGTCGGCCATACAAAAATCAGCCGATGTAACGCCAATATAAGCGTCGATAACCTGTTGCCGGATGTCTTTATCCGTCGTTTTTCTTGACTCGGTGACAAATACCGGTACATTTTGTTCGCCCAAAACAGCCGGCAGATTCATACTTTCAACCAGGGGGTGAGCCCAAGCCACAACACTTTTTGTGTTCCCCCATTCGGGATCTTTTTCCCTGACCAATGTCGCAATGGAATCGGCTACGGTGCTGATGTCATCACAGGGAATCACCTTCAAGTTGATGGGCGAGGCGGCTGCCAGAAGGGTATCGAGCAGTTTTTTCCGCTCAGCAGCACCGCGGTTTTGGATGCGCTCCAATATCGCCCGGCTTTCAGCGGATATCTCACCACCGAACAAATCAGCCTCGCTGCGCGTATCAGCCTGTGGTATTCCCAAAGCCTTTTTGATGGTATTTAAAAATTGTTCTTGCTCTAGATATTTCATCTTATCAGTACTCGACCATGCCGAAACAGCCCTAACTCGGGCGTTGGTTCGCAATTATCGCTTTACGGGCATGTTATTTTTTGAAAGGCGATATGTTGATGGGGAACCCCTCGACCCGCTTATGACCCGATATTTGGGATGAGCGGCAACCAGGCATATGGGCCAACCCCTGAGCCGGTTTCATCCCAAATATCGGGGCACCGGCACCGTGTGATTCATATCGCCTTTCAGAAATTGATATGCCCGCTATCCATTGTCGCTCATCTCTTCTAGCACCATTCTAAAGGCCATTTTTCCAGCGTCTTCTAAAGCTTTCCTTGGCCAACGGCTTTAAATCGCGCCCCTGCGTCCAACCACTGAACGGCGGCGGCAGACGCCGTATCATGCCACCCCGTTGCGGCATCAGTTTTTGCCCTGCAGCTGCCAATCGCAGGGCAAGATCGTATACAGATCGTTTGCGTATGATCCAGGACCACATCTGCCATATCAGGTTTTCCTTGCGATCAGCCGGTGTCACCCCCCAGTCCGGATCGCCTTCAGCCAGCTTTGTTCTCAGGGCCAGCAACATGCGCGGCAGATCAATATTGACGGCACAGGCTTCCTGACAGGCGCCGCAGAGGGTCTCACCCAGACACAGGTCCTTGGCGCGGTTAATGCCCACCAGCAGGGGGGTGACCACCGCGCCCACCGGTCCGGTATACGCATAGCCATATGAATGTCCGCCGATTTTGGCATAGACAGGGCACACATTCAGACAGGCCGCGCACCGGATGCAACACAGCATCTCGCGAAATTCGGGATCGGCCAGAATCCGGCTGCGCCCATTGTCCAAAATAACCAAGTGAAACTCCTGGGGCCCGTCGGCCTGATCCGCTGTACGGGGCCCGCCGATGTAGCTGACATAAGTGGCCATATTCTGTGCTGCCGCTCCCCGACACAGCAACCTTAAAAGGATATCGTGATCTTCCAAGCTGGCGGCAACCCGCTCCATTCCCATGAAAGCCATGTGGATTTTCGGCAGGGTAGTTGACATACGGATATTGCCTTCGTTTGAAACGGTGGTGATGTGTCCGGTTTCGCCACATGCAATATTGCAGCCTGAGGTGCCCATATCCGCCGCCAAAAATTTTTGCCGTAGTGCCTTGCGGGCAATCCAGGTTAATTTCGGTGGATCATCCTCGTACGGGATATCAAGATGATCGGCAAAAAGGCTGCCGACATCATGGCGGGTTTTGTGAATGGCCGGTGCAATAATGTGTGATGGCGTCTCAGCGGCCAGTTGGATGATGTATTCGCCCAGATCCGTTTCAGACACCTCAATGCCGGCATCGATCAAGGCATCGTTTAGACCGATTTCCTCGCTTACCATGGATTTGCCTTTGACCACCCGCCTGACCTGATGCTGCCGGGCGACCTTCAGGCAATAGTCCACTGCCGCCTGGCGGTCTTTTGCAAAATACACATGGCCACCGTTTTTGCGGATGTTGGCCGCCAGGGTTTCCAGAACAACGTCCAGGTTTTCAATAGTTTTCATCCGGATCTCATGGGCTCTTAAACGCAGATCCGGCCCCTCCGGAAGACGGCGGTAGCATTCGGCTGTGCCGCGGCCAAAGCGGTTCTGTAAGTCCGCCAGCGCCTTTTGCAGGATCGGGTTCTTTATGGCCCTTTTGGCCTCAGCCACGTAATGTTCAGTTGTTATTTTGCTCATTTTAAATGACGCGTTGCTTGTTGCGAGTTACAGGTTACGCGTTATAAGCAAGCCGGCCTTAGCGATCTAAGATCTGAGCAATGTGCATCACTTTTATGGAAGAGCCCAGACGGCTGAGCTTGCCTTGAATGTTCATCAGGCAACCCATATCACAACCGACCACGGCATCGGCTTTGGTATCCATTATGTGTTTCACCTTATCGCTGACCATGGCGTCTGAAATGTCCGGATACTTAACGGAAAAGGTGCCGCCAAATCCGCAACAATAGTCCGAATCCCGCATTTCAATAAAGTCCAGACCAGAAACATGCTTCAATAGCATGCGGGGCTGCTGCTTGACACCAATGCCCCGCAGTAAATGACAGGAGTCATGGTAAGTAACCCGGCCATCAAACGTTGCCCCCAGGTTATCAACCCCGAGGACATCCACCAGATATTCACTAAATTCATAGGTGTGTCGGGCAATATGTTGAGCACGCTGCAACCAGGCGGCATCGTTTTGAAACAGCTCCGCAAAATGGTGCCGCACCATGTTGACGCATGAGCCCGATGGACAGACGATGACATCTGCATCTTCAAATACGTCAATGAAATGTCGCGCAGCAATCCGAGCCTGGCGGCGGTACCCGGAATTAAACGCCGGCTGCCCGCAACAGGTTTGATCTGGGGGACAGGTCACGGAAATCCCAAGTCGCCGCAGCACGCGCACCATGGCTTCGGCCACCTGCGGATAATGGGTGTCCACCAGGCACTGAATGAATAATGTAACATTCTGGTTGTAGCTCATTTTTATTTTGCAGCCAGGTCTTTATTGTTTGACTGGACGCCGCGCACGCAACGGTGATTGGATTGCCTTATTATTTTACGCATTCGACCTCTGTGGTAAACAAAACTAATTGTACAGAACCGGAATTAAAGCTGAACGCTACAATGAACCACAAAAAAAATCCAGCGCAAAATCAGGTTGCAAAATAGAGGTCACAGTTTAGCAAATAGGTCTGAAAGGCTTGCGCTAAAAATTTTTTCTGGTAAGATATTGAAAGCTTAGGAGATGATGGACATGTCAGAGCAAAGATTAGCCTTGTTGGAGCTCATTGATAAAATTGAGCACATGGGGCAGTTTCAGGATCGTATCGATTTTCCGGCCACCATCGGACAGATCTGGGAGGTCTTTTTAGATGACGTGCGCAGCTTAATTGACATAGAGGTGTGTGCGTTTTTTGTGGTCGATGACAATTCTCACGAATTTATCCTAGAATATGTCTACCCCGATGATCGGAAAAAAATCTGTAAAAAAGAAGTAGATTATCAAATCGAGTGCGGCATATTTTCCTGGATTATCAATCGCAGGCAACCGGCGCTGATACCCGCCCTGGCATTTGAAGACAGCAAATCAATTGTCATGCTGCCGCTTTCGACCATAAAAAGAACGCTTGGGGTGGTCATGATTAAGACCCCCATCAAGGAAAGCTTCATCACACAGGAGAATATGAAGCTTTTGACCATGCTGGCCAAACAATATTCACTGGTACTGGAAAATACTTTGCTTTACGAACGTTTGAAGCGCAAGCACAAATCACTGGAAAAGGCCAATGGTGAAATCCGGCTTTTATCCCGCAAAGATTCCCTGACCGGCTGCTACAATCGCGGCTACCTTAACGAACACCTGCAGCATGAAATTAAAAGGGCCTCACGTTATCATCACCCACTTTCGGTCGCTTTGTGCGACATCGACCATTTTAAACGCGTCAATGATACGTTTGGCCATTTGTGCGGCGATATGGTGCTCAAAGAATTTGTGCAACATATCCTGTCGTTGATCCGGTCAGATATGGACTGGCTGGCGCGTTATGGTGGAGAGGAGTTTTTGCTGGTCTTGCCAGAAACCAGTTACAAGAATGCGAGCCGCCTGGCCGAAAGGCTCCGCAAGCAAATCGCAAAAAAGAAATTTAACTGGGAAGGGGAAGAGGTCTCCATTACCGCCAGCTTTGGGGTAACCGGCATTGACAAAAGATCGGCTTTGGAGGATTTTTCTTCAGAAGAGCTCATCGAGATGGCAGATCAATACCTTTACAAGGCAAAGAATTCCGGAAGGGATAAGGTGGTCCGCGGGTCTTTTGCCCCTGACCAAAGCGAAAAAAGCAACAAAAACAAAAAATAGACCTGCAGGTTTAGCGACCGAATTTTTTTCTTTGCTTTATTTTTTCAAACCCTGCCTCAACAACCGGTTGGATCTTATCCAGCTTGATAGGTTTGGTCAGATAATTATCAAAGCCGACCTGCTTTAGTTTTTGCAAATCATACAAATCCGCATAACCGGTTAACGCGATAATGACTGACTGGGAGTTTCTCTCTCTGATTCGCTGGCAAAATTCAACTCCGTCCATATCGAGCATAATCAAATCGGTTATAATAACCGGGAAATCCTCTTTTCTCATGAGCGCAAGCGCGACTTCCGGTGATTCAGCCTCAGCCACTGAATATCCGGCCTTGCTCAGCAGCTTATTCAGCAGATCTCTCTGGAAATCTTCATCATCAACGACCAATATTTTCTTTTTCATTGGACACCTTTATTTTGAAACGCCGTCTAAAAGTGCATCAAACTTAACACCGAAACCCGCAGAAACCGTGCGCACCACCTGCCCGCCTACTTTGATAAATTCTCTGGATTTGGGTCGCATGAAAGATAGCGTCAACTGCTGGCCGACGGGCACAAATTCGCGGGTTTCAATCAACATACCCCCCGTGCTGATATTTTGAATAAACCCGCTAAAGGCACGATCCAGCGTAACAAAGTCCACTGGCATAAAATAAGGCTTACGAGAAAATTTTCTTCGGCCCTGTAAATGCTTTGCTTCCAGGTCTTTTAAAAGAATTCGGCGATCTTTGAAGGGCATATCTAAAATGATTTCAAACAAGCGTGCGGTTACAACGGAAATATTCGGATCTTTGGGATGCTTATCGGAAGGTTCCATTGCCGAGATCCTTTTGTAAGTGAATTAGACCGCCAAATGGAGATACTGCTCCGATGTGTCAATTACTTGTTTTGCATAGCAAAATCGATATTAAAGGTTTTCAACCACAATGTCAATTTAAGATTGGAACGGCTAATTGCTGCCGGCCGCTGGCTACTGGCCTCTGGCAGCAGGCATGCAGCTGCTGCGGAATTACCAGACGGTACGCCAGAAGCTGACGGTAAGCGGAGTGTTGTGCGGATATTTTATTCGAGCAACTGAGACTTGATTGTTTGCAGCATCTCCTCAGTTACCCCCGCCCGCGATGCGAGGTAGGCCATCGCAGAGCCATACTTCTCATTCAGATGCGAAATCATGGCTTCAATGCAGTACTGTGGGGCCGAAAAATAGGGAGAAATTTTTTTCCGATATTGGGCATCAATATCGAACTGATCGTAAATCTGATTGACCACATCGGCGATATAAATATTGGATAGCCCGTAGTCGCTGATGACGGTTTTTTCGGGTACCCCCAGGGCCAGTAAAATCAAAGCCGCACAGGCGCCGGCCCGGTCCTTACCGCCGGTACAGTGAAAAATCAGCGGCAGATGCGCCGGGTCTGCCAGGCGCTTGAATACTTCACCCCAGGTGCTCGCAAATTGATCCACATTTAACAGGTAGCCTTCAATTAAAAATTCAGGAGTTAACCAATCGGCATCCCCATTTTTTAGTTTTTCAAATAAAAGGCCCGGTTCAAATTGAAGGTGGTTGACAGGCAAGTGAACGTATGATCCGCTGTCACCTGCTGGGAAACGATCCGGCCGGTTGCGGACTTCAACCAAGGTGCGAAAATCGCAAACACTTTGAATCTTCAGACGCTGCAAAAAAGCAATGTCTTTATCGGTCAGTCGGGCCAGGTGATCGGAGCGGAAGACTTTACCCCATTTAACCCGGCGGCCATCGGTGGTTTCATACCCACCAAGATCTCTGGTGTTTACGGTTTCTTGCAGAGGCAGACGCCGCTCACCCACGGTGATCGCATTGTTCCCTTCAAATAAAATTTTAAAATAATGGGGAACCGTGGGGTCCAGTTGCGATCTGATGACCGCCGCCGGATCTTTGGTTATCTTAAAAGGTACTTTAGACTGAATGGTTTCGGGTGTTGTTCCGTGATAAACGGAAATCGGCAGCTGTTTACGTTTGCTTTGCCAGCTGATGATCAACTCGCCCTTGCTGTTGCGGTCGGCAGAGACATCAGAGATAGGCGCAGTCGTTTCTAAAATAGTCATTTAATTTATCCCGCTAAGCAATTCGGTTGACCGGTTAAGCCTGCAGAGCCCATTGAAATACCCAATATGCATGATGCTATTATGTCGCGGTCAGACCGGCAAGATCGTTTCAGGCAGGCTTTCGTCAGGCGAAGGGCTCAACTTTTAGGTTCTACTTTTTTTCCAGTTTAACGGCAATGGCATAGCGCCCGGGCCCCACATAAACCAGACCTAAAAAGACAACAGCCAGGCCCAAGGACCACAGCATCAGTGTATCATAGCCCGGTTTTTGCAAATACAGAAAAAAATAAACACCAAATATAGCGAATAAAATGATACACGCGGCTCGAAAAAAATAGCCGAAAACAAAGCTTACTGCGCCCAAAGTTTCCAGAAATAAAATCGTAAAGCCAACAACCACCGGTGGAAATCCGATATTAATGGCGCTGAGACCCATTCCGACATTTTTCCATTGTTGCAAGCCGTCGAATAATTTGGGCAAGGCATGCCATAAAAGTACAGCTGTCAGACCCAATCGAATAATGAGCAGCCCTAAATGGATTCTTCGATCTTGCGAATCAAACATGGTGTATCCAAACGGCTGAAGGTATTAGCCTTAAAACAGTTTTGATATATCTTCTAGTATTCCACACCCAAAAATTATTTCAACTAAAAATTATCCCGCACCATGCTAGCCCCATGCACCCTGGTGATACTTTGACATTAAAAATTATATACCATATTATGAGCCGAAAAAACGGAAAGGAGCAAAAGCCCATTATTGATGAGCGAATTCTGGGATTGGTGGCAGCATCTGCCGCAAAACATAAGCCCGGTTCTATTTGAAATCGGCTGGTTCAAGGTCCAGTACTATGGATTGTCTTATATTGCGGCCTTCGCCATGACCTATATCCTTGTGCTGTATCGCATCAGGCATGAAGAGCGCTTCACGTTCACCAAAGAGCAAGTTAACGATATCACAACCTACGCCATCCTGGGACTGATAATCGGTGCGCGTCTGGGCTATGTATTGTTTTATAATTTAGCCTATTATCTGCGCCACCCGCTTGAAATCTTTTTGCCGTTTTCGCTCTCCAATGGCTTTGCCTTTACCGGCATCTCCGGCATGTCCTACCATGGCGGTCTGATTGGGGCGCTACTGGCTGTCACATGGTACATCCGCAAAAACAACCTCCAATTCTGGGATGTGATGGATTTATATTTTACCGTGGTGCCCCTTGGATATACCTTTGGCCGGCTTGGAAATTTTATGAATGGGGAATTATTCGGACGCGTAACGACCGCGCCGATTGGTATGGTTTTTCCCCAGGCACCGGATACAGCCCTGCGGCATCCATCCCAGTTATATGAAGCTTTTTTTGAGGGTATTTTCCTTTTTGTCATTCTTTGGAGCATCCGTAACATTAAAAAACCCCGTGGCACTATGCTCGCTTTTTATATAATCGGTTATGGGACAGTGCGATTTTTCATTGAATTTTTTCGCCAGCCCGATGCCCATATCGGCTTTATCTTTCTATCGTTATCCATGGGCCAACTTCTTTGTGCACTGATGATTGCCGCCGGATTCGGCCTGTATCTATATTTGCACAAAACCCAACAACGGGTGTAATGCCCATTCGAGGAGAGACATCATGAAGCAGTCCCTTGACGCCATCAATGTGCTGTATCCGACACCGACCACCATCGTCGGCGCGATGGTCGAAGGCAAACCCAATTTCATCACCATCGCCCATATCGGAATCGTTAACCACGCCAAACCTTTTCTGATATCACTCAGCATGGCAAAGCCCCACTATACCAATGCCGGTATCAAAGAAAACAAAGCCTTTAGTGTCAATATCCCATCGGAAGATCTGGTAGTGGCCACCGATTATGTGGGGCTCGTCAGTGGTAAGAAAACGGATAAATCCAATGTATTTGACATTTTTTACGGTCGGCTGGAAAGCGCACCCATGATCAGCGAGTGCCCGATCAACATGGCGTGCAAGCTTTATGATGTCTACGACACCCCCTCCCATGATCTGTTTATTGGTGAAATAGTGGAAACTTACGCCGAAGATTCCGTGCTCGTGGACGGTAAGGTCGATCTTGGCCGTGTAAAACCCCTCTTGTTTGACATGAGTAGCGTACAATACTGGTCAATTGGCCAAGCGCTGGCCAGGTGCTGGAATGTCGGCAAAAAAATGAAGCAAAAATAATGCAAACCGTCCCCCACCAGGAAATACACCAGCGCATCCGCAATTTCCAAACCCGACTGGGCGATAACCGGCTGGATGGGGCCTTTATTCTGCAGAATGCAGATCTGTTTTATTTCAGCGGAACAATTCAATCCGCTGTTTTATTTGTGCCTGCAAACGGTGAACCCATTTTGATGGTATTAAAGAATGCCAAGCGCGCCGAACAGGAATCTTCGATAAAACATATTGTCCCTATCAATAATAAGAGCGAGGTCCCGAATATTTTAAAAGATTTTGGCTTCAATCGCTTGGACAGAGCCGGTCTGGAAATGGATGTCCTGCCGGCCAGTCTATATCTCTGGTTTCAAAAAGCTGTCTCACTGTGCCAATGGACGGATGTATCGGGCATCATCCGCAGATTGCGCATGATTAAATCGGCTTATGAAATTGAGCAAATTAAAAAAGCAACCGCTGTCCTACACAAAGGGTTAACGGAACTTAAAAGCATCATTAGGGAAGGCATGACCGAACTGGAAATCGACGGACATCTGGCCATGGTTGCCCGCAGAGAAGGCCATATGGGCACTCTACGCATGCGAGGTTGGAACCAGGAAATGACCCACGCGCATGTGCTCGCCGGCCGCAGCGGCGCGACCATATCGCTGCTAAACAGCCCCCACGGCGGCAGCGGTAATACACCGGCTATGGCTCAGGGTGCCGGCTTTCGCAAGATACGGCGAAACGAACCCATTGGGGTCGACTATGGGGTAGCCATTAACGGCTATGTCGGCGATCAGTTTCGAACCTATGTGATCGGCACGCTTGCGGAACACTTAGAGCGGGCCCATAACTGCTCACAGGAAATTCTGGCGCTTGTGGTTGATATAGCGCGACCGGGCAAAACCTGCGCTGAGCTATATGCGGCAGCTGTGCAAAAAGCCAAAAGCGATAGCCTGGCAGATTTTTTCATGGGATTTGGAGAGGGGCAGGTTAATTTTATCGGACATGGTATCGGTCTGGAAATTGATGAATACCCCATCATATCTCCGCGTTTTGACGGAGGGCTGGAAATTGGCATGGTGCTGGCTCTGGAGCCCAAATTCGTTTTTCCCCAAAAAGGCGTTGTCGGACTGGAGGATGATTATGTCATGACACCCGAGGGTCTCAAAAGACTGACGCTGACAGAGCAGTCTATCATTTATATTTAAACCCGTTTCAGCTAAGAGAGAAAATGCAGCTTGACATCTCCGAATTAACTTATACCTATCCGGGATCTGTCAGACATGTCTTCCGGCAATTGAGCTGCCAGGTGACCGAACCCGGCTTTCACGCTTTGTTTGGCCCTTCGGGGGTGGGCAAGACCACTCTGGCGAAAATGATTGCTGGTAAGCTTAATGAATATTCCGGAAAAATTAAGCTGCATCAAATGGACCCAGTATTATACACGTATAATCTGGAAAGGCTCCCGGGATGGTCCAGTGTTCATGAGCATCTGACCCACATCACACCCGCATCCAACCGGAAACGCCTGGAAGAATTGGTGGATTCGTTTGGCCTTGATTCTTGTTTAAATTCCCGTTTTGCCCAGCTATCCCTGGGCCAGCAAAACCGAACCAATTTAACCCGCTATCTGCTTCAGGACTTTAAACTGCTGGTTATGGATGAAAGCCTGGCCAATGTGGATGAAATCACCAAAGAGAAAATCATATTAAAAATCAAAGCCCTGTATCCCGAACGCTGCTTTTTATACATCTCCCATAATGTGGCTGAGGTTTCAAAATTTTGCAAACAGATCCTAGTTCTGCGCAGCCATCATAAAGATCCTCAGGCTGTTTTACTTCAAGGTCAGGATTTTAATGGCCGTCAATCGCTCGCTGAAAAGGATCTGGAGCAATGCATGCTGGAGATCGTTAATGCTGCATAGGCGTATTTATCAATTTTTAATGATCTATTTTATCGGTTTTGCCGGTCTGATGCTGGTAAAATATGGTCTGAATTTATCCGATTACGTCATCCCGGGCTTTGGCGAAATCGGCATGACTGTTCGACGCTATTTCGGAATTTACCTGCTGGCCGTGCTCAACACGCTTGCAGTGGCCGTTCTGGGCCACCTGCTGTCCATTTGCATGGCAACGGTTGTGGGCATTATCGGACGGTTAACCATTTGGATCGGTTCTTTTATCCGCGTGGCGGCTTACAATATTCAGGCCTACCCTATTGTGGCCGTGGCGCCGATTATTTTTATCCTTTTAGGAGATGGGCTTTCTTCCCGCTTACTGATTGCAGCGATGATTTGCTATTTTCCGTTATTGCTTTCTATCATCGGAATATTATCAGAGCCGGTAACAGAAATCGAACACTTCTTTGAATCCACGCGCAGGATGAACTGGCAGCTTCAGGTTAAAATACGGGCTTTTGAGAATATTCATAAACTAATTACCGTTATTGTCGGAAGTGCCACCCTGGCCATGGTGGGCACGATTGTGGCCGAATTTATTGCAGCCAATGCCGGCATCGGATACAGTATCCGGATTGCCTTATACCAGAGCGATCTGGCAAAAATACTGGTTGCTCTTTTTTTAATCGGGATTTGCACATCCGTCTATTTGGTGTTTCTAGAATGGCTGGGTAGAGTTGTGAAAAAGCGCATCGGCAGCGTTTAAAAGGTTCAAGGCTCAACTGGAGGAATTGATGCAGCGACAACTGTTTGATCGTTTTGGTTTGCCAGTAATGGTTATGATCCTTATCCTCTTTTTGGTAGGGTGCTCACCGGACGCTGAAAAACCGCTGGAAGAAGTCAGTTACCGTCTTAAGTGGCTGTATAATGTCAGCGTGGTCGGAGACCTGTATGCCCTTGACAACGGATACTTCGCAAAACAGGGCCTGGCGGTAAATGTTAAACCCGGGGGGCCAGAAAAAGACGCTATAAAGGAGCTCGAATTGGGTCATGCTCAGTTTGGCGTTGCATCAGCCGACCAGGTGATCAGGGCGGTATCAAAAGGTTCACCGATTGTGGTCATCGCTCAGCTTTTCCAGACCAATCCGCTGCATTGGATATATCGCCCGGACAAAACACCGCTAAATACGCCTCAGGACCTTAAGGGTAAAACCATCGGTATTACCCATGGGGGCAATGATGAAACCATCATGCGTGCGCTGCTGGCCAAATACGGCATTCAAGAAAATGACGTCACTCTTTTCAGTGTGCGCTATGATTATACCCCTTTCTACCAGGGCAAAGTTGATCTGTGGCCTTTGTATCGTAATGCCCAAGCGCCCATTATCGGTGCTAAGCTACTAAAAGCGGGGGAACGCTTTGATCTCATGGACCCTAACAAAATGGGGATCCGTTTTGTGGCCAACTCAGTGGTCACCACCCGTAAAATGCTTGAAGAAAGACGCGAAACAGTTCAGCGGTTTATCAAAGCGTTGCTTCAAGGCTGGCGGGAGGCATTGGACCCGGCCAATACCGAAACGGCCGTCGCCCTGATCTTAAAATACAATAAAGAAACACCCGAAGAGATCGTTCGGCAGCAGCTGCCCGCCACCCGCATCTTGATGATGCCCTTAGCGAAATTTGACTTTGGCGCCATAGATGTGGCCGCCTGGCAGCAAACTGAAGAAATCATGCTGGCCCAAAAGCTGATCCCCGTCAGGGTATATGTGGAAAAATTGTTGAAACCGATTAACAAATAGTACTGGAATACCACTATGCAGAAAGCTCTACTGATGGATATATAACCACGAAGGGCACGAAGGACGTGAAAAGACAAAAGTAAAATCATGTGTTCCCTTCGTTATCTTCGTGCTCTTCGTGGTAAAATTGTAACGGGCGTATTCAACTGAGTTTTTCCGGATAACTAAGTATTTGAAAAAAAGGAACAGAACAATGAGCAAACGAAGTGATTTAATGACCAAAGGGCCCGAAAGAGCACCCCACCGTTCTTTACTGAGAGCAGATGGCTTTACGGACTGGGAGTTGGAGCGGCCCATCATCGGTATTGCCAACTCCTTTAATGAGATCATACCGGGGCACATGCATCTGGATAAGCTGGTCGATGCAGTCAAAGCCGGTATATATGCAGCCGGGGGTACGCCGCTGGTCTTCAATACCATTGGCATTTGTGACGGCATTGCCATGAACCACGATGGCATGAAGTATTCACTTCCCAGCCGGGAATTGATTGCCGACACCGTAGAAACCATGGCGGTTGCCCATCCTTTTGATGGTTTAGTCCTGCTGGCATCCTGTGACAAAATTATACCGGGGATGCTGATTGCTGCCGCGCGATTGAACATTCCCGCGATTTTTTTATCCGGCGGGCCGATGCTGCCAGGCAAAGTACATGGTAAAGATACGGGGCTGGATAAAGTTTTTGAAGCTGTCGGTCGCTTTAAAAGCGGAAAAATTTCCGAAGAAGAACTGGATACATTTGAGTGCGCTGCCTGCCCTGGTGCCGGCTCCTGTTCGGGGATGTTCACTGCCAATACCATGAGCAATCTCTCAGAAGCGTTGGGCATGTCGCTGCCTTACAACGGCAGCGCACCGGCTGTTTTTTCCGAACGCATCTGGTTGGCCAAAGAAACCGGCTACAAAGTCGTTGAGTTGGTCCAAAAAGACTTGAAACCACGCGAGATCATGACAGCAGATGCGTTTCACAACGCCATTGCGGCTGATATGGCCTTGGGTGGATCCACCAACACGGCGCTGCACATTCCGGCACTGGCCTATTATGCCGGTCTGGACCTAACCCTTAAAGATCTGGATCCCTTCACCGCCATGGTCCCTCATTTGACCTCTATTGCGCCTGCCGGCCCCCATCATGTTGTTGATCTATTTTATGCTGGTGGTATCCCTGCCATATTGGCAGAATTACACAAAGCCAAGCTCATCAAAACAGACCCACCGACCGTCTATGGAAAACCCGTCGGAGAAATGCTGACCGACATCAAGGCCGGGGTCAAAGATTATGCGGTCATTCGTTCAATTGAAAAGCCGGTCCACCGCGGCGGGGGGCTGGCCATCTTAAGCGGCAATCTAGCGCCTGATGGCTCCATTGTAAAGCAGGCGGCGGTATCTGAGGAAATGCTGACCCACTCCGGTCCAGCCCATATTTTCAACTCTGAAGAAGACGTGTTTGAAGCCATCATGGATGCGAAGATTAAAAAAGGTGAAGTCATCGTGGTTCGATATGAAGGGCCAAAAGGAGGGCCCGGCATGCGCGAAATGCTGTCACCCACATCTGCGCTCGCCGGTATGGGGATGGATAAGCAAGTAGCACTGATTACCGACGGCCGCTTTTCAGGAGCCAGTCGCGGGGCCGCTATCGGGCATGTTTCTCCGGAAGCAGCTGCTGGCGGGCCGATTGCAGCACTGCGCGATGGCGATATCATCGAAATCGATATTCCACAAAAACGCCTGAATGTTCGATTATCAGAAGAAGAAATCCGCAATCGGATTGCCACCCTGCCCGCGTTTGAGCCCAAAGTCAAGGGCGGTTATCTGGCCCGCTACACACAGATGGTTTCCAGCGCTGATCGAGGAGCAGTTTTCCAGCGTTAGCGTTGGTAGCCTTTTTCTATCACCGCAGAGACGCAGAGATCGCAGAGATAATTATCTTTAAGTTTTTCGTTGAGAGGCCGAAAAACTTAAAACCTCAGCTTTGCGGGCAGGGTTTCATTACTCCAAATGGATTTTTGGGGTTTGTGCCTTTTAAATTACATCAAAGAATACAATACTTTTTATTTGCTCAAGGCAGATTGTTTGGCCTGATTTTCCCTCTCAGGAATTCAGGCCAAGAAAAAAATTCTCTGCGGCCTTTGCGTCTCTGCGGTGAACAAAAAATAAAATCAACACCAAAACTATTTGCATGAGCAATGAAGACCTATACAACCAGCGGTTGGAAAGAATCCTAAAGGCCGTTGCGCTGGAGGAGCCGGATCGTACACCGGTTGTTTTAGAGTATTCCGGGTTTGCGGCCTATGCCACACAAACGCCGATGGCCGCATTTTTAAAATGCCCGCAAACCAATATTGATACAATGATTAAAGCGTTTGAGCTGGTGGGTGATGGGGATGCTATTAACTATGGCGCTTTTTGGCCTTATGGTCTGTGCTATGATTTTATGGCGAAGGTTCGCGTGCCGGGGGTGGATTTGCCCGAAAATGAAATGTGGCAGGTAACTGAAACCCAGCTGATGGACCGCGATGATTATGATCGCATTCTGGATCATGGATGGTTGGACTTTTTTGAGAAAATGATGCGGGAACGCATCCTCAATGATGTGCCACCGGAATACCTGCCGCCACAGCGGCAGTCGGTCAACGTTCGTGCAAAATGGCAATCCATTGGCATACCGGTGCTCAGCGGTGGCGACATCACCACGCCCATTGAACTGCTGTGCGGGGCACGCTCCCTGATGGAGTTTGCCATCGATCTGATTGACATACCGGAAAAAGTCGAAGCCGTTATGGATACCATTCTGCCGCACCTGGCCGACGCCGCTATTCGACGCGCAACAAAAAAGGAATATCCGTTGGTCTGGGTAGGCGGGTGGCGCGCGGCGCCCTGTCTGTTATCGCCGGCAATGTGGCAACGATTTGTATGGCCTTATTTTCGCAAACTGGTCACAGAGGTCGTTGATGCTGGTTTGATTGCACTGCTGCACCTGGATTCTGATTGGACGCGTGAGCTTGAAATTTTCAAAGAGCTTCCCCGCGGAAAATGTATTATGGCCCTCGATGGCGAAACCGATATTTTCAAAGCCAAAGAAATTTTAGGCGATCATATGTGTATCATGGGGGATGTACCGGCATCGAAACTGTTTTTAGATAATCCGGACGATGTTCACGCCTACTGCACTCGCTTGATCAAGCAGCTGGGTCCACAGGGCTATATTCTACAGTCCGGTTGTGATATTCCAGCCAACGCCAAACTGGAAAATGTGCAGGCCATGGTGGCCGCCGCCATCGGTTAGGCCGGTTTGCCCGTTGAGCCGGTTTAGCCTGTTAGTTCGTTGCCCGTTAAAAATAGGATGGCCTAATTAAAAATATAGGAAAAATTTAAATCAATTTCTATTTCCTTACAAAAGAACGACGCGTCCGAGGCTCATTTGCTGTAAGATTTGAAATTAAGCGACATTCCTTTTCTATCGGGCTCAACCGGCTCAACCGGCCAACGGGCTCAACCTAATGTGGAAGCCCCGACATTGGAGAAAAGATACGGTTTGAAACAAGTTATCGGGGGGTTATCTTGATAGCGGCGGGTTGTATCCACCGATTAGTACTGCCCTCATAAAACCACTTATCCGGAAAACCGCGGCGGCGAGTGAACGTTGGATTTTCAGCCCAGTCCATTAATTGCTCATAGGCTTGTTGAACCCGCAAAAAGACGGCAGCATCACCTCCCTGATCGGGATGATGGGTTTTGGCCTGCTGGCGGTAGGCGCTTTTAATGATCCTTTGCAACTCTGGTGAATTCAGATCTGAGCGAGCCAATTTTAGAAACGTTAGTGATTTGGCCATTCGGGCCGGTTCCACAATTTCATATGGTTTAAGCGAATGGGGACCAGAATTTTGGTTTTTGGCTTTTTCCAAAACATGCTGTGTTGCGATATAGCGCTTGTTGGTGCGGCGTTTTTCAGCCCACCATGCCCTTCCCAGCAGGTTTGACAGGGTAGCGAAATCATCAACCGGTTTTAGACCGGGGCTGCGTGGGAAAAGAAAACTGAATATGCTCTTGGAGCCGTAAGGCAGCACATCCAGAAAAATGAGGGAGGTTGTAAAATAAAACGTCGCATACTTGGTACTGAGTGCTCTTAACAGACCAGTCCGCATATTCAAACTGTAGCGCAGCTTCTGGCGGCAATCGATTGTACAGTATTTGCGTCGACTCATATTCTCGTCTGTGCCGCAGGAAAGGCAGCGTTTATGCGTATGCGCATATGACAGAACGAGGTCTTTTCTTGTGTTTTTTTTCATGGCAGGTGCGATTAGATTGAAATTTAAAACTTAAATACATTCTAATATCTTTGCTGTCAAAGTACAACTGCGCCTGGGTCAGTTTTGCAAAATATTCGCATACCTTTGGCGAAATCATCATATTTTTACTTGCCGTTAGGAATTTAATTTTGTAAAAATAAGTATATTCATTTGAATGATCACACGGTACACCCGCAAAAGGCGGTCATCTATCAGATTTTAAATAAAGGTTTTAAAAAAATGAAGCAACAAATCTGTAATAAACGAATCCTATGGCTTTTGATGGTATTATTCTTAATTGCGGCCTGCGGCGGGCGCCAACTTGAAGTTCAATCGATTCCCAAATCGGAGCATCCACAGGAATTGATCAATAAACTGGACAGCGAGGTTGCCCTGGCACGCAACGAAAAAATAAATGTATTGGCACCAACATGGTTTACCAAGGCCGAATCTTCGCTCAACGAGGCCAAAAGACTTCTGGAGGAAGGTGCTGAGCTTTCAAAAATATTTGATAATATTGCCACTGGTCAGGCCCAACTCAATCGCGCCAAAGAAATAGCCAATGTTTCCAAAGCCACACTGACCGAAGTGATTGAAGCACGCGAGCTGGCACGCAAGGCTGGCGCAGCCGGACTTGGCAAGGATTACACAGCAGTTGAAGAAGAATTTTTAGAACTTACACATGCCATCGAAAAAGAAAATCTGGGCTATGCCCAGCGCAACCAGGCCGAAGTGGCTGAAAAATTCCGCCAGCTTGAAATAAGATCGATTAAAATCAGCACCATTGGCCAGGTGCGCAACTTGCTGCGCGTGGCTAAAAAACAGAACACTGATAAAATTGCACCGGTGTCTTTTAAGGCCGCCAAAGAGAAATTTAAAGAAGCCGATACGTTTATTACTCAAAACCCTTACCAAAAGGAACAAATGAGCTTGCTGGCCAATGAAGCTCTTTTTCTGGCCCGCCGCCATATGGAAATTGCCAAAGAAACCATCAAGCTGCAGCAGATGACAACGGAGCAAATTGCCCTCAACATGGAAGAGATGATTTACCAGATGTCCAGTCAGCTGAAGGCGCCCGATATGCGGGACCAACCTTTCGAGCAACAGCTGGATAACATACTGGCAACTATCTCAGCTCAGCGAGCGGACCAGGAATTCACAACAAAAAAAATCAAAGAGCAGCAATTGGAAATCACCGACCTGCAGCAAAAGATAGCATCACTGGAAGGCCAGAGCCGCCAGCAACAGGAACGGTTGATGGCCGACAAACAGTTAAACCAGATTTACAGCGAGGTTAGAGGTTATTTTGAACCCCATGAAGCAGAAGTTTACAAAAGGGAAAACCAGCTGATTATCCGGCTGAAAACCATCAAGTTTCCGGTCGGCCAGTCGGTGATTATGCCGGAAAATTACGCATTACTTAGCAAAGTCCAGCGTGCCATCCGAGCTTTTGGAGAACCGGATGTCATTATCGGCGGCCATACGGATAGCACTGGACCTGAACCGATAAATGAACATCTATCCCAGCAACGGGCAGAAGCGGTGCGTCAATACCTTGTCGCCAACGGAATCTTGCCGTTTGAAAAGATCATCTCGGTTGGATACGGCTCCATGCGGCCCTTGGCTTCGAATGCAAATGAAAAAGGCCGGGCCATGAATCGCCGCATAGATGTCACCATTTCACCCAACGTGGCAACTACTCGCTGAACCTGAAGCCTCACGCGCATCGTTACCTTTTAGAAAAGAGGCGATGATCACCCGTTGACCTGCACACGGATCCGACCTGAGTCCATTTGTGTTTCTTTTTCATTTTGACCTAAATCAATGCGCGTGCATCCCACATTCATCTATGCTGTTTTAGCGCGTATAAATCTTCACCTTTCAAAGCCATTACAAAACGGGGAGGCTCTTATGAAACAGCTCAATCTTTACGAAGAAAATGATTTTGCCGAAAAAGCGTTCAAAAAACTATTAGTACATGACTCACCCTATTTTAAAATCCTCAATTTCAATTTTAAACCCGGTCAAGAACTGCCGGTTCACAGCCATGACATTGAGGGCCAGCTTAGCTTGGTTGTCCTGGAGGGCGAAGGTGAATTCTTAGGTGAGGGAGATGCGACGATGCCGGCCAAAGCCGGAGATGTTGTCATCAGCGATATTGCCGAGCCTCACGGTCTGCGCGCCACAACGAATCTCAGACTGCTGGTCACAATCGCACCACCTATTTAAGTCGGTTAAGCCGGTTAGCCGGTTATGGCCGTTGAGCCCGTAAAAAGATAATTAGATCGTTTTCATTTTAACCGGCACAACCGGCTTAACGGGCAAACGGGCTCAACTTAGTGTTCGACGAACACTTGAAATAAAACCAAGTCTAAAACCGTTAGATCTTGTTCGAGAGCTCCCGCCTGTTGGCGGGACTTAATTAGAAGCCATTTTAAAATCCCTTTTCTGCTGGTTTGCGGCTTTTGAAAAGCGCTAAACTCGTTACGCTAAATCTTGAAAACTCGAGCTAACGTTCTCAAACAGTTCAAGATTTTGTGCTCCACTTCATTAAGCGCTTTTAACAAAAGGCCGCAAAATCAGGCCTGAAAGGAATTTAAAATAGCTTCTAATTTGAACAACATGGAAGATTAAACAAAACCAAGTCTAAAACGCTTAGATTTTATTCGAGGGCACGGCTTGATTCATTTCAAAAGTGGAGCGTACTCGATAGTACGCGAGCATTTTGAAATGAAGCGTAACACAGCCCTCGGATAAAAGATGAGTGTTTTAGACTTGGTTTTTTTCGATGATGGGGATTTTGAGTTCTTGAGCAGGATGCAGCGCTCCAACATCTAAATGGGAATTATATTTTTTGATCAGCCACACCGGAACATCAAATTTATCCTTTGAAATCGTCCAGATGCTGTCCCCTCTGCGAACCGTATAGGTCTCAACTTTCTCAACACGAAATGATGCAAAAAAATCTTCTGCCATCTCTTTATGAAATTCGAATCGTTTTTCTTCAAAGTCCTCTTTTGTGACCCGCCGAAGGGGAATTTTGATGGATTGATGTATTCGAAGCGCTTTTCCAAATCGCAAGCCATTCAGCCGCCGGATCTCACTGGCGGGAACATCCAGCCATTCAGCATAATGACCCAGAGTTTCTTCAACCTCTACTTGAATGCGACCAATGGAACGTCCTTTGTGGATTTTGATGCGTTTGATGGCCAGCTCGCCCTGCACGACATCAGCGCTCTGGATGGCTTCAGGGGGCAGTTGTTGCCTTTCATCAGCTTGGCGGTTTTCCGATTGCAAACGCGATAGTGCGGCTTCAAGGATACGGTTTGATTCAATTGTGTCAAAATCAAGACTCGAAACCATCCGAGGCTGTTGCAGCTCCAGCAAAGCCATTCGCACATCGGGAATTTCCGGCCTGCGCAAAGGTGTCTTGCTCTGTTTTTTGAAAGGTCGCTCCTTTGAATTTTCAGCTATTTTGGGTTTGGCACGCTCGGATGCCAAAGCAGCCACCTGAGGTGTCTTGGCCCCAGGAAGAGGGATTCGCAAATTCTGATTGACGTGGACGGTCGCACGCGCATCCAGATTGTTAGCAGCAATCAGATCATTTAATTTGACACCGTGGTCACGGGCAATTTTACCAGCTGTATCACCTTTGCGGACAGTGTAAATTCGACTGCGTTTCTGGTAGTTTTTGTAGATTTTCGGTGCCAGTTGGGCGATCTCCTGCTGCCAGTCGTGATCGGGATGAGCCGGCAGCTTAAGATGAAAACCGCGTGGCACATACTTCTGTCCTTTGATAACCGGGGATCTCAACGCCGGGTTCAAATCACGCAGCACTGCAAGTTTCAGATTCAGATGCCGCGCAATTTGCGGTAAAGAGCTGTAGCCGGACATTGCAACTTCCTGCGTTTGCACAGGCGCGTCCAGGATAAGCTTTCCAAAATAGCGTTCATAATCATGGGCGACCTCCCGGGCCGCTAAAAACTCAGAATAAAAATTGCGTGAAGCAAATCTAAAAATACGGCTGCGGTATTCTTTAAATATAGTTTCATAGTTTCCTTTGCGTCTTTTGGCCCGCAGCATACCGGAAACGCCATGATTGTAAGCGGTTATGGCCATCGGCCATTCGCGAAATTTTCTATAATTTCTTTTCAGCAACCGCGAGGCCGCCCGCGTAGAAATCATGGGATCCCGCCGCTCATCAACGGCATAGCTGACCGTCATATAGCTTTTACCCGTTGAGCGCGTAAACTGCCACATGCCGGCAGCGCCGAATTTGCTGTAAGCTTTTGGATTAAATGACGATTCGACATGGGGCAGATACACCAAATCTTCCGGTAAGCCGGCATTGCGGAAGATTCGTTTCATTTCCGCCAAGTAGGCTCCGGATCGAATGATACCTTGGCGAAACGGATCGTTCTGGCCAACCTGACACCGTAAGTTGCGCATGGCATTATGGAAATCGGCACGCGTAGCATGGGGCCCGAATAATTGAGCCACGCGTTGCTCCAGAGGTCCGCTGGGTTTTTTTCCCTGGGCCAGTTTCGCCAGGATCTGTTTGTATTTCTTCTTGACGCGTTTGACCCGTACCTTATTGATTTTGCGACCGCTATAGCTATTGCGGTCCTTTAGGGCAATGACCTCATAGATGATCGCCAGGTTTTTCTTATCGTGAATAACTCCCTGAGCGGTTGAGTATTCGGTATATATTTTTTTCCAGAATTCAACATTGGGTCGAATGCTATCATAGACTGGAAATTCGGCATCGATACTGCTGGCATTTAGCGGCAGATTCCCCCACACCATCCCGAAGAAGGTTATGGTAAAAATTATGATATTGCACCGATAATTTTTCATGAGCTGAGCACATTCGGGCAATATTGGGCCCGAGTCCAATTTTGGCATTAGCACCTGTCAAGGATATATCCGCTGGCGGTGATCGAAGCGGTCAAAACAACTTAGTAAGAATAAAGCAAAATCCAAGCCAAATTTGACTAAAAAACATAAACTGCTAAATTCCATATAGTTACGCTAAATTTTAGGTTGGCCCTTTGCATCAAATGCGAAAATATTTTGACAAAATTCAGCAAATTCTGCCCTAATTGCGCCTGCCAATTTTGGTGACAGCGGGTTTTAAAAATGCGGGAGAGATGTTGGCCAAAAATATGAAAGCTCGGAAGGCAGGATGGTTATATTTAAATTACACAAATGTAATCACAGGCAACCTATTTTCCAAAGCAGACGTTATGCGGTAGGCCCTGAATCAGATGTCCTGCAAATATCGGTTGGGATCCTGCATAAAGCTTTTATATACTTGGAAATGCTCAGTATCCTCATAACCAATAGGTTGAAGCGATGATTCGCTGAAGCGGAATATGGTAGCGCCAGGACAGGCCAGAAGAATGGGTGAATGGGTGGCAATAATGAACTGCGCATGGCCTGCCTGTCCCATTTTAGCGATCAGTTTTAACAAATCGATCTGAGTGGTCGGCGAAAGGGCCGTTTCCGGCTCGTCCAGCAAATAAAGGCCCTTAATTTTAAAGCGTGATTTGAAAAAAGACATCAAAGATTGACCATGGGACTGAATCATTAGCGATTTGCCGCCAAAATAGTCGAGCAAGCCCGGATCCATGGTAGCCCATTCATCAACGATTTGAGCAAAATTGTTAAAAATTTCAGAAGAAAAAAAAGAGCCCGGAACCGACTGTTGGGACCAGACAACTTGAATGCCTTTGAAAAACTGGTTCTCATAGGGATTATATTGATAGCGGGCCCTACGCTCACCCCGCCAAATGTAGATGCCGCAGCGCTGGCTGATAGCCTGCAATAAGGTGGATTTGCCGGTGCCGTTTTCACCCGCGAAAAAAGTCACCGGGCAATCAACGTCTACCGTCTGGATGTGCCTGAAAATATCCAGATTAAATGGATAGTGCGCAACGGTTGGGAATTTATCAGGTACAATACGAACCTGTTTAAGATGCATGCGTGCTTCTCCTGTATTCAATTTAAATAACGATAACAATTCGACAGGTATTTTCACTGCTCCAGTTTAACGCTGCCGCAACAAAGCCTAACACCATTTCAAGTTTACCGGCAAAAATCAAGTCATTTAGATGCAGACGAAATCGCGGTTCTGATAGATTGGACATTCATTGCAGCTGTTTTAGCTTCAAATTTTTATTGACATAAGATACCACTTTGTGGGACCTTGCTGTTAAGAAAATCAGGATTCTATGGGCATTCATACCCTGTATTTCAAAATTTTTGATCCTGAAACAAAATCGGATCCGTATTGCAGTTATCCAGCCTTTTCGATTGTCTTGGTCTCGGGCACACATCAGGTGTGATCAATTTAAACGAAGCCGCTCAAATGACACCTTCTATTCCAGGCGTGAAGGATGTATCTGAATCCATCAGACTTGAATAAGCGTTAAGGGGGAAACCAATGGCTAAACTAAAACTACTACTACCCTATAATTTTGCCAGCTTCGACCATAAAGCGCTGGATTTCGTGATCGACACATTTGGGAATTCGAAAAATGTTGCTGTAACCATATTTAACGCTTATACGCCCATTCCTCAAATTGATACGGCTGCAACTTCTATAACAGGAAAATTGAAAGGAAGCTTAAGTTACCTTTCTCAGAAAATTTCTGAGCAAGAAGCCGAACTCCAAACCATCAAAGATAAACTGGTGGAAAATGGATTTGAAGATAGCGTTGTTGATACTGTTTTCCAACCGCGCAAAAAAGATGTTGCCAGCGAGATTATTGATCTTGCCACGGCGCAAAAATACGATGTGATCGTCATCAGCCACAAGCCCGGCAAAGCAACTCGATTTTTTACCGGCAGCAGATACCATAAAGTAATTTCTGCCCTAAAAAACTTGACCGTTTGCGTTGTGACTTAAGGTCGATAAAAAATATATCCCCCCATAATATTTAAAGCCTTAAATTCCGCAACCGGGGTAGTTGAAGAGCGGTGATTAACCAGTAAAGGAGGGACTCTATGCCTGTCGAGGAAAAAATTGATATTGATATTTTTAAGGTTGTCTTCAGAGCGATAGCCCAATCGGATAATCTGGAAATCATGGCCAATCATCTAACCCAGCTGCTGGTTGCGGCCCTTGAGATTAAGGGATGTACGCTGTTTGCCCTCAATCCGGAGACTGAAGAGTTGGAAGTATTGGCCAGCATTGGTTTGAGCACGAAATATTTAAATAAGGGACCGCTGTTGACCGGCAAAAGCATTGGCGCGACTCTAAAGAAAAAGCCGGTTGTCATCCGCGATGTTACCAAAACCGATCAACTGCAATACCCTGATGATGCTAAAAATGAGGGCATCGGTGCGATAGTCTCAGTTCCCATTCAAATTTACGATAAAGTTATCGGTGCTTTGCGGCTCTATCACCATGAGGCATGGGAAATCTCCGACAAAGACGTCGATTCTTTGCTGGTGCTGGCTGAAAATATCGGTCTGGCAATGACCTATACCCGAATGCTTAACACACTCAACACGATAAAATATGCTATGCAAGAAGTTCAGCCAGTCGGGCTGGCAACCAGGGAAGGATAGCTGATAATTGAGTCCAGAACTGCCATTGGATTAAAACCTGTTCAAAAGGAGTCAGCAAAAATTAAGATTGGTTCATACCGCTATAACCATATAGCAGATCCCCTCTAAATTACTTTTCTTGGGTAATCTCCTTTCCATCCATCTCCGAGCAGTGCCGCCGGGCATTGCTTCAGTTGTGTGCACCGGCTTGCATACTAACTATCTGTCTATTGGTAGCGTCACAAATTGAGAACAGTTCCTCACCTGCGGGGTCCCCGAACACAGGGTCTTTTTTATTGACTAAACTGCCACAATGTAACAAAATTTGGTCTTTGTGTCTCTATTCTTGGTTAGAATAAAATAATATCCACCACAACGGCGCAAAGAGCACAAAGTAAAAAAAATAAAATTGGATGAAGTTTCAAACTTCTTTGTGAACTTTGTGTCTTGGTAGTTATAAAAATTTGCATAAAGTATGGATTTAGGTAAATGCAGGCATCCGCAAAACAAAAGCCGTCTCCTGAAACCCGACTGTCAAAGCTAAAAGACCATTTTGCCCAGTATGATGGTGCGATCATCGCATACAGTGGCGGCGTCGATAGTGCCCTGCTGGCCTTTGTGGCGCACCAGGCGTTAGGAAACAAGATGCTGGCGGCATTGGCGGACAGTCCATCACTTGCACGCCGGGAATATCAACACGCCCTGGCCTTTGCATCAAAACACGATATTCCGCTGCAAGTTATCGATACACGCGAGATGGAAAATCCATTTTACGGGGCCAATCAAGGCGACCGATGCTACCACTGTAAAAAGGCGCTTTTTGAAAGAATTGAAGAACTGCGCCAGCAAACGGGTAACGCTTTCAGCGACCTTTCCTGGCCGGTATTTTACGGCGTTAATTTGGATGATTTGGGGGATTACCGGCCAGGCATACAGGCTGCAGATGAGGCCTCGATTCTGGCACCCTATGTTGAGTTAAAAATGGACAAAAAAGCGATTCGAGATGTCTGCAGCTTGTTGGGCCTTGATGTGGCTGACAAACCGGCGATGCCGTGCCTGGCCAGTCGAATTGCCTACGGTCAGGAGGTTAATGCTGATAAGCTCAAGCAGGTGGAGGCCGCCGAAGATTATTTGAGCGATCTGGGCTTTCAAATGCTGCGGGTGCGTCATCATGGAGATACCGCCAGGATCGAGATTGTGCCGGCAGATTTCAGCTTAGCCTTGCAGCATCGCAAAACCATCAGCAAGAAGCTGCACGATTTGGGATTTTTGTATGTCACCCTGGATATCGATGGCTTCAAAAGCGGCTCTCTCAATGCTGCTTTAAAGAACAAATAGCGGCTATTATAAAAACCATAATTAAACGTCAGGTAAATCGAAATCAAGAGGTTGAGCCCGCTGCCTGCCGAAGGTCCTCGTGAAACGGGATTAGCCGTTTGCCGGTTCAGATATTTTCTGATCTTAACGGGCTAAACCGGCTCAACCGGCACAACGGGCAAACCAAAAATGGAAAATAAGCAAATAAAAGTAGCGGTGGGGCTGAGCGGTGGTGTGGATTCTTCTGTGGCAGCGGCCTTGCTGCAAAAACAAGGTTATGCTGTTTGTGGCATCACTATGGAAATTTATGATGATGCCCTGGGATTTGATGAATCCGCTAAACATGCTTGCTACGGACCCGGTGAAAAAGAAGATGTCGAATCTGCGGCCGCCATTTGCGACAAACTTCACATACCGTTTCATACCATCGATTTACGAAAAGAATATCAAAACCATGTCATCCGATATTTCAGGAATGAATACCTGGAAGGTAAAACCCCAAATCCCTGCGTGGTGTGCAACCAAAAGCTCAAATTTGGTTTTCTTTTGGAAAAAGCCAGGCAGGCAGGCCTGGAATTTGATTATTTTGCCACCGGCCATTATGCCCGCATTGAAAACACCGGCGACCGTTTTGTATTGAAACGAGCTGCTGATCGCTCGAAAGACCAAACCTATTTTCTTTATGGGCTCAACCAGCGGCAACTGGCGCATACGCTTTTGCCGCTGGGCGGTCATACCAAGCAGCAGGTCAGGAAAATAGCGCGCACGTTGGGTCTGCAAACGGCAGAGCGCGAAGAAAGCCAGGATTTCATTGACGGCGGGGACTATTCCATTCTTTTTGATAAAAATGAGATAAAATCCGGCGATATTGTTGATGAAGCCGGCCAGGTACTCGGGAAGCATCGGGGCATCATTCATTACACTATCGGGCAGCGTCGCGGTCTTGGAATTGCTTCCCAACATCCGCTGTATGTCCGTAGAATTGATGCAGCTCATAATCGTATTATCGTCAGCAGCCAGGAGAACCTTTCTAAAGGCCTTGTGGCTGTGGACTTAAACCTCATCGGCATCGATCGCATCGAGCTACCGCTAGACGATGTTCAGGTTAAAATCCGACTGCGGCACAAAGCGGCCGACGCCACAGTTTACCCTTCCGAAGGCCGTCAAACCAAGATCCTGTTTAAAGACCCCCAAATGTCAGTGACCCCGGGGCAATCTGCCGTGATTTACACCGGAGATACGGTGTTGGGAGGCGGTATTATCAGTTCTGCGCTCTGAGCAGCCCTGGCATCTTTTTTGTTGACACAACTGCCACATTGTATCAAATTGAACTGTTGCGGATGTGTATCGCATCATAAACCAGCATTAAGGAAATATATTATGGAACGTGAGGAGTTTAAAAGGCTTAGAAAAAAACTAAATAAAACCCAGGCCCAAATGGCCCAGCTGCTGGGCATATCGTTAAAGGCGGTCCACAGCTACGAGCAGGGATGGCGCAGAGTGCCGACGGCTGTCGAACGTCAGATGTATTTTTTAACGGTCAAACAAAGTTCAAAAAAGGGCAAGCCGAAAGCATGTTGGCAAATAAAAAAATGCAGCCCAGAGCTTAAAATCAAATGTCCGGCTTGGGAGTTCGGCGCCGGTGAACTTTGCTGGTTCATAAACGGCACCATTTGTGATGGAAAGGTTCAGAAAGACTGGAAGGAAAAAATGAAAATCTGCAAGACCTGCGAAGTATTTGAACCGCTGATCGAGTAGGTTACCTGCCATATCCTGTAAAAACCTCATCAATCGAATGTTTCGCCTTGCTGCCGGAAGGTCAGCATCGCCCATATTCCAACCTTAAGGCACTAAAGGATTTCCATAATGAACCCAAACTATAAATTTGAAACATTGTGTCTGCACGCCGGCCAGCAGCCGGATCCGACCACCACTGCCAGAGGCGTACCGGTGCACCGCACGTCTTCTTACGTTTTTAACAGCAGCAAACATGCTGCCGATCTATTTGCACTCAAAGAGATGGGTAATATTTACACCCGCATCATGAATCCCACTCAGGAAGTCCTCGAGCAGCGCATTGCTGCCTTGGAGGGCGGCGCAGCAGCCTTGGCTCTGTCGTCCGGGACATCGGCTGTGTATTACACGATTATTAATATATGTGAGGCCGGTGACGAAATCGTATCCGCCGGCAACCTGTACGGCGGCACCTATACGATGTTTGATTGTATTCTGCCCCAATTTGGTATCCGCACCCATTTTGCAGACGTCACAGATCCGGAAAGCATTAAGCGCGCGATCACTGAAAAAACCCGAGCCGTATTTATTGAAACCATCGGCAATCCGGTATTGGATTTTACCGATATCAATGCGATCGCCGAAATCGCGCATTCACATCATCTACCCCTGATTGTTGATGGCACCTTTACCACGCCTTATTTGATGAAGAGTATTGAATACGGTGCTGACATCGTCGTCAATTCGCTGACCAAATGGATGGGTGGCCATGGCACCGGTATTGGCGGCATTGTAGTGGATGCAGGAAAATTTGACTGGCAGGATCCAAAATTCAAACTGTATAATGAGCCGGACCCCAGTTATCATGACATCCGCTACGCCCATGATTTGGGCGATATGAATCCGATTGCCTTTATTCTTCGCATGCGGCTGGTTCCTTTGCGAAACTTAGGTGCCTGTATCTCCCCGGACAACGCCTGGATGTTCTTGCAGGGTTTGGAAACCCTTCCCTTGCGCATGCAGCGGCATTGTGAAAATGCAGCCGCAGTGGCCCGGTTTTTAAAGGAACACACGCATGTTGAATGGGTGCGTTATCCCGGATTACCCGACGATCCGACATATCCGGTTGCCAGCCGATATCTGAAAAACGGTTTCGGCGGCATGGTCGTCTTTGGGATCAAGGGCGGTTTGAATGCCGGTCAAAAATTTGTGGACAGCCTGAAACTGTTTTCGCACTTAGCCAACGTGGGAGATGCCAAAAGCCTTGTCATTCACCCGGCAAGTACAACGCATTCGCAACTCAGTGAAGAACAGCAAAGGGCCGGAGGGTTAACGCCGGATCTGGTGCGCCTGTCAATCGGTATAGAGAACATCGAAGACATTAAAGAAGATCTCGATCAGGCTTTTGCCCAGACTTGATTTTCCTTGCCCTGGCTTAAAAAATCGAGTAACAAAATTAAATGGTCTTTTTCCCACCGTAATTATGATCAAACGGTGATTAAGACCATTTCTATCTGGCATACTAAAATTTGATATAGGAAATTATTCACCACGAAAGCACGAAAGAACCGAAACACGAAAGAAAAATATCTTTTTCGTGCCTTGTATATTTCGCCTGCCCTGTTAAACCTTTAATTGTTTAAACGGGGTGATTTCGGGATTGATATAATCAGTTTTCAAAATATGAGTTAATGGTTATTCGCTTATGAGTGAATATATCGAACATGATAAACAGGGGGTTTCGGTAGGAATAGTGGAGAAAAAACTCTTCACTTTTGCCGAACCGCCGAATGACATGGTTCTGGAAAACGGCGCTAAACTCGGACCGGTAACCCTCGCCTATGAAACCTACGGTACCCTCAATGCAGATAAATCAAATGCGATATTGATTTTACATGCCCTTTCGGGTGATTCCCATGCCGCCGGATATTACGACCAAGAAGATGAAAAGCCCGGCTGGTGGGATATTATGGTCGGCCCCCGCAAAGGGATTGATACCGACAAATATTTTGTTGTCTGCTCCAATATCATTGGCAGCTGTATGGGTTCCACCGGGCCCTGCAGTACCAATCCGAAAACCGTTCAGCCCTACGCGCTTGATTTCCCAGTGGTCACCATCGGTGACATGGTGACGGCTCAAAAAAAGCTCATGGATCACCTGGGTGTTAAACAAATATTATGCGTAGTGGGTGGCTCGATCGGCGGCATGCAGGTACTGGAGTGGACCGTGCGATACCCGGAAATGGTGAAGTCCGCCATTCCGCTGGCCACCACCACCAAGCATTCGGCGTTGGCCATTGCCTTTAATGAAGTCGCCCGGCAGTCCATCATGGCCGATCCATCGTGGAATAACGGAAACTACTACTACGGACCCAAACCCAACCTTGGGTTGGCAGTGGCACGCATGATCGGCCACATCACCTATTTGTCGGATGAATCCATGCGGTTGAAATTCGGCCGCAGGCTGCAGGATAAGAGTGACTTTTCATTTAACTTCGATGCGGATTTTCAGGTCGAAAGTTACCTGCGGTATCAGGGTAAAAAATTTGTGGATCGTTTTGATGCCAACTCTTTTTTGTATATAACCAAAGCCGCTGATTATTATGACATGGAAAAACAGTATGGTGATGGTTCAGCGGTAAAAGCCTTTTCAAAGGCCAAGGCTAAATTTCTGGTGGTCTCCTTTACATCTGACTGGCTGTATCCTACCTATCAATCCAAATCCATGGTGAAAGCCATGAAGAAAAACGGATTGGATGTCAGTTTTCTTGAAATTGAAGCCGAATGGGGCCACGACGCCTTTTTGCTCCCCAATGAGCGCTTAACGATGCTCATCAGGGGTTTTTTGGAGCGTGTTTGTCGTGACAACAAAACCTAACCATATGCGCTATGATCTTCAGATAATCGCTTCCTGGATCGATCCCGGATCACACGTGCTGGATCTGGGTTGTGGCAAAGGCGAACTGCTGCGCTTTTTGATCGACAACAAGCAGGTGCAGGGCTCCGGCATTGAATTGGAAGAAGATAAGGTGGTTAACTGTATTGAGAAAGGGTTAACGGTTTTACAGGGGGATATCAATGCGGAAGTCTTAGATTATCCCGATATGGCTTTTGATTACGTGATCTTGAGCCAGACGCTGCAGCAAGTCTACGCGCCGGATAAGCTTATACGGGCAATCATGCGCATTGGCAAAAGAGGTATCGTCAGTTTTCCGAATTTCAGTCACTGGGCCTGTCGCTTGCAGCTTCTGTCTTCCGGCTATGCGCCGGTTACCAAACAACTGCCATATCAATGGTATAACACACCCAATATCCGGGTAATTACCATCAAGGATTTCCGAAAATTTATTAATGATGTTGGATTGAAAATTTTAAAAGAGGTGGCCATTAATACGCATTCAGAGAATCGGTATGGCAAGATTATCAAATTTCTGCCAAATGTGAGGGCTACTTATGGTATCTTTCTAATCGGCAATTAAAAAATAATTGAGGATATGTAAGAAAAGACTTACATTTTGCCTTTAATTTAATGTGAATATAATATTATCCTGGGTATGATAATGTAAAAAATTGATTTAGGGGAACAAATGAAGATCGTGTCGATTGCCACCAGCAAGAAAAAGGGAACACGCAAAGCTCAAATTGATGAGGTTTATTTAAAAAAGGAGCATGGCCTGGAAGGCGATGCGCATGCCGGCAAGTGGCATCGCCAGGTGAGTTTTTTGGCATCTGAAGAAATCGATAAAGCCCGCCAATCAGGCCTTGATGTAACCTTTGGTGATTTTGCTGAAAACATCGCCACCACCGGTATTGACTGGAAAAACATTCCGGTAGGAACCCGCGTCCACCTGGGACCGGAAGCACTGGTCGAAATTACCCAGATCGGTAAAGAGTGTCACAACCGGTGCGCTATTTACTACAAGGCTGGCGATTGCATTATGCCGCGCGAGGGCGTTTTTGCACGGGTGCTTAAGGAGGGAAAAATTAAATGCGGTGATCAAATCAGCATTGAGTCACCTGAAGACTAAAAGCAAGGATTCAGACAAGTCTTCATTAAGACCGTTTGTCCTTTTATTACCAGCAATGCATTTCCACCAACAGTTCAATTCTGAGACGATTAAAAATGACTACCCCCGGCAGACCGGCTGAAAAACCATACCCCGGAGGACCTTTCGTATGCAGCCGCGCTTTCTAATTTTTGCTAAATTCCTCGCCAAAGAACTCATTAATCCAATTACCTATTTGGTAGCTTTTCTAATCGGTGCCGCCATCAATACCCTGCAGGGAAACGGCATTTGGTTCTCAGCAGTCCCTTATATCGTGCCGCTCTTTGTGCAGGGTTTCGCCAAGGCCTCATTAAAATTTAAAAACAAAGACATGGATATTCTTTGTCAACTACCGGCAGAGCGCCAGGATCCTGTATTTGTAATTGATAAAAACGGCTGGGTGGTTGCAACCGCCGGCAACACGAAAAAGCTTTTTGAAAAGCATCATATTAAAAAAATTCATGACTTGTTTGGAAAGACCGAAGCCGAAACCATTCTAAATGCCACCGACGATACCCGCGAGCGATGGCAAACTGAGCCGTTAGAATTAAATTCGAAAATCAGCGGCAAATGGTATCAGATCAAAACCAAGATTGGGGAAGGCGGCCACCTTCTCATATGGTTGGATGAAATTTCATCACGCAAAGCCATGGATATCAGCTTGACGGCAATTCGCGGGTTTAGCCGTGAAGTGATCAACTCTATTAACGAGCTGGCAAAAAAGAATGATATTTACGATCGGCTGGCTTTGCTCATTTTGAAGGAAGGATACCAGGGCGTTTTCATTACCCGAGAAGACAAAGATGGCAACTTGGCCGGATATGCCTTTAAAGGAAACAGCAATGAACTTGTAAAATCCGATTATATTCAGGTGCCGGAAGCTTCGGCAGCGCCGATCTGGGCATCACGCAAAGCAGAGTGCGATATTTACGGCTGTGTGGCAACGGCCACCCGGACGGCCGACATGTCTCAGACCGATTTTGAAAAAGCCCACCCGTTTGAAGGGCGCGTTCGATCTTTTTTGGGTTTTGCCATTACCAATTATATTAATTACGCTGAGGGCGATGTGTCCATCATTGCGTTTAATAAAAGGGACGGGATCAAAAAATTTGATGCAGACGTCATCAATACCGTCGTTAATACCGCCAGGTCCGTAACGCATCTGATTGACCTGGCCATTGGCAACAATCGCATGCTCAGTGCCCTGCAAGTAGCTGAAGAAGTCCAGCAGAACCTGCTGCCCAAGGTGCTGCCTGCTGTAAAAGGTCTCGATATTGCGGCTAAAAGCATATACAGCAACAGAACCGGGGGCGACTTTTACGATTTTCTCAGAGTTTCGCAAACACCAGCCGGCGTTTTGAATGTAGTCGTTGGTGATGTATCCGGTCACGGGATCGCCGCTGGTCTATTGATGGCCACCGCACGTGCGTTGTTTAGGAGCCGCTCGGCCCAGCCGGGAGCACTTTCTGAAATCGTTACGGATGTTAACCGTGATCTAACGCTGGATATCTATGACACCGGCCGGTTTATCACCCTGCTTTATCTGGTGGTCGACTCGCCCAACCATCTTGTGAAATGGGTTCGAGCCGGACACGATGCTGCCTTGCTGTATGATCCCGCAAACGATACTTTTGAAAACCTGTATGGTGAGGGTCTGGCATTGGGATGGGATGAAACCTATCCGTATGAAGAAAACGAACGCACCGGTTTGACCCAGGGGCAGATAATCTTTATCGGAACCGATGGCATCTGGGAAACATTTAACATAGACGGTGAACCTTTTGGCAAAGAACCGATCAAAGAGATCATACGTCATAATACTGCCGCTAGCGCCAGTGAAATAATGAATGAAATCCTGGCGGCTTTAGCCAGCTATCGGCAGGGCAAAGAACCCGAAGATGACGTCACGCTGGTCGTCATTAAGTTAGTAGATGGTTGACCAAAGCTTGAAATTAGCATCTTGAAAAACCGGAGGCTACAGTATAGTCGCTACTTAAACTACCAAAAGGTGTCAGTGTTCAGGTGTCAGGTGTAAACACAGACGACAGAGGACAGAAAGTAGTTGGTCGCTTCATCTTGCTGTGTTTGTCATCTGTCTTCTGTAATCTGATCTCTGTCATCTGGAAATCTGATACCCGAAACCTGAAACCTGAACCGCCTTCGGCGGGACTTTGATTTATGAAGACATTTATTGGATTTGACGAAGCGCTCGAGCTGACACTGGCCAATGTATCTGCCGGCCAAGTCGAAGATCTTCCCCTGGCCCAACTAACCGGCAAGGTTCTGGCTGAAGATATTGTTTCCAGAGTGGACAGCCCATCGAGCACTTCGTCCCGCAAAGACGGCTATGCCGTAATGTCATCCGATCTAACCGGCGCCAGCGATCAAAACCCGGTGAATTTAAAGGTCGTCGGAAAACTTGCGGCCGGGGACCGTGCCAACCTGCAAATTGCCAACGGGCAGGCGATCCGCATTACCACCGGCGCGCCCATGCCGAAGGGCGCCGATGCCGTGCTTTCCGAAGAATTCTGCGATGCAAGCGATGACACGATAACCGCTCGGAATATCGCAGAAAAAGGCCGCAATGTGCTCAGGCGTGGAACCGATATACAACAGGGGCAAGCGGTGGCCGCCAGAGGAGAAAAACTGTCTCCGGCCCTGATCGGACTGCTGGCTTCCGCCGGGTTCGATCGTGCGTCTGTATATCGGTCGCCGAAGGTGGCCATTATTGCCAGCGGCAATGAAGTCGTTGCTCCCGGAAAACCATTGAGCGACGGCAAGCTGTATGCCAGCAATATGGTCGAAATCGGCGCCTGGCTGGCATCCTTTGGTCTGTCTTACACCGCTGAGCTTGTCAGCGATAATGCCTCCGAAATTCAAAGCGCAATCACTTCCCAGCTGCCGCAAGCAGATGTCTTCATTACCAGCGGAGGGGCCTGGGGCAGCGAACACGACCTTATGCTAGATGTGGTGGAAAAACTCGGTTGGCAGGGCATTTATCGTCGCGTTCGGATGGGCCCCGGTAAACCGGTCGGATTTGGGTTGCTGGACCAAAAACCGTTTTTCATATTGCCTGGAGGGCCCCCATCCAATGAAATGGCTTTTTTGCAATTGGCACTTCCGGCAATCATGAAAATGAAAGGGGAGACGGCCTTTTCTTTTCCGGTAGTCCGCGCCCAGTTGGCCGAAACCGTTCACGGCCATAAGGATTGGACCCAATTTATTCACGCCCGCCTGGAGACAGAAAAAAACCAAATTATCGTTCAGCCGTCCAAACTTGGAAGCCGGCTGATATCGATGGCCCGGAAAGATGCGCTAATTGTTATCCCGGAAGGCTGGGAGGAGTGGATCGCCGGTGAAATTGTCGAGGTTCAGCTTTTAAATCTGGATTTTGGTCATCGTTAGCAGTACAACAGTAAAAACTGTTTTTGCCATCAACAAAATGTTTAAAAAGGATAAGGAGGTTTCATGATTCGGCATTTAATCGCTGGTTTGTTGGTGGTATTTTTATTTTTAGGATGTGCCTCGGACCCACAACCAAAGCCTGAATTTCAAAACGGCACCCGAGTTGGCGTCCTCAACAGCGTCGAACCCTATCTAACCCATCGACATATCACCATCGGCCGCGTCAATAGCTTTGAGAAGCAAATTAATGTTGATTGGAACATTCCAGCCTATTTAAACACGCAATTAACCAATGCTTTAAAAAAGGACCAGCGCTTTGTGGTTGTTCCGATTAAATCTCCACAAATCCAAACCCGTTTGAAGCAGCTTACGGTACAAATCGGAGCAGCGGCCAACAACAGGAGATTTCCACAGGATCTGGCTGCCTTTATTGAAAGCAAGGCAAAAGCCAATGATCTAGATGTGGTCATCATAGCGCAAAGTTTCAGAGGCAATAGTCGATGGAAAATACACGATGATCCGGTTGTGCTGGAGGGTTATGGGCTTTTCACTCGCAGGACGGTGCTTGGCGCCACCGGCATCCGAAATAGCTGGGTGCACCCTTACGCCCAGATTCGGGTCGTGGTGATAGATGCACAACCGGTGGTCAGAATTGGCGCCGGAAGCCCGTCAATGACACGAGCAAGAATGGACGATTTCAACTGGCCGGCGGATATCAGAAATATCCCCAAAAGCGAACTCAATAAAATACGGCCCAGGATCCAGGCATATGTGGATCAGGCGATTAGAACTGCTTTGACGGATGCCCAAATGCTCTCAACGGAGTAAGGGATTTAATCTGATGTACCGGTCGGTTGCTGGATTAATTCACAATGGGTCGTCCACAATTAGAACCTATCTCAAAAATAGTAGATTACGTCCGAGGGCAAGGCGAAAACCGATTCAAAAGTGGAGTCCGCCTCCGGCGGAACAGTATTCGAGCATTTTGAATCGGTTTTTAATCCGCCACGAATATTGGCGGATTAGATGCATTTTTGAGATGGGTTCTAGATGTAGTTACAAGGGGGATTATATGAGCGAAAGACGCACAACCATTGTGGCCGCGCTTGAAAAAAACCTGCAAGATACCCTTTCCTATTTCGACTCGTTGTCACCGGATGAACTCAGCATTCAGGTTTATCAGGACGGGGCCCAATGGACGGTTCAACAGGTTCTGGCCCATTTTATCACCATTGAGGGATCAATGCAGTGGCTGTTTAAGAATATATTGTCCGGCGGACCGGGCTCACCAGAAGGTTTTGATGTCGAGCGTTTTAACAGCACCCAGCCCAAAAAGTTAGACGGCAAAACCATCGATGAGCTCGTCGCGCAGTTCCAGTCGGTCCGCAATGAAACGATTGCCATCGTGGATTCCATGACAGATGCTGATTTTGACCGCGAAGGACGACATGCATTTCACGGTCACGGCAAGCTCGAACGTTTTATCGTCTGGGCTTATGAACATGTTGAGCTGCATTTAGAAGATCTTCGCAAGCGATTGCCGGACATTAAACCCAAATAATCGCACCTGTGATTGAGAAAAACGCTGCCAGCAAAAGGATTTTCCCTTATGCAAAAATCAAAGGCCATCGACATTATCAAATTACTGGCGGACGGCGTGCATCCGATGACCGGTGAGCAGCTCGACAAAAACCATGTCATCAATGAACCCGACGTTATCCGGGCGCTCAACTTAGCTGTTGAGGCCCTTGTATCGGAAGACGAGAAAATCAGACGTCAAAGCAATTTACCGAAGCGGGTGGGCAAGCCCTGGAGTGAACAGGAAGATAAGGCCCTGATCAAAGCTTTTGATAGTGGGATCTCTCTGAGTGATCTTGTCGATAAGCATCAGCGCACAAGGGGTGCAATTCGCACCCGGCTGGTCAGGTTGGGCAAAATTGACCCAAATGATCGGTCGTCTAAATAATTGAGGCTTCGGGCAGGTTTTTGAATTGAGCTGCGAGATGAACATTCCCTCGCGAAATCCGCGCAAACTGGTGCATAAAGGAGTGTGATGAATCTGAATTTCCGAAAAGAACTTTTGAGCGCTAAAACACTGATCGGCACTGTCGTCACCCAGCCGAATCCGGCGATGGCTGAAATTTTAGCGGATGCGGGGTTTGACTGGCTATGGATCGATGCAGAGCACTCGCCGATGGGAATGGGAGATGTTCAAAGCATTTTGCAAGCAGTCGAAGATCGCTGCGCGTGCGTCGTCCGCGTCCCGACCAGCAATGAGGTGTATATCAAAAAGGCACTGGATATTGGTGCCCCCGGTATCATTGCGCCGCATGTGGATTCGGTTGAGATTGCCGAAAAGGTGGTCAATTGGGCCAAATACCCGCCGATCGGGGAACGAAGCATTGGAGTAGCACGCGCGCACGCATATGGAATGGATGTTGCCAATTATATGGACAGCGCCAATGACCGGATCGCTGTGGTTGTTCAAATCGAACACGTTCTGGGCGCCCGTGATATCAATCAGATCCTGGATGTCACCGGTGTCGATGCGGTATTAATCGGACCGTATGACCTTTCCGGCAGTCTGGGCAAACCTGGAGAAATAGGTGACCCCGATGTACAGGAGCATATCGATCGGGTGCGTGAAACCTGCCTGAAACGCAAAAAGCCGATTGGCATTATCGGTGTCACGGTGGATGCGGCCAAACCCTTTTTGGATCAGGGCTATTCACTTATCGCGGTAGGGATCGATACGATGATATTCGGCCATGCAGCTCGCGACATCGTGACCGAAATGAAAGGTGGATATGCAGGCCAAAAAAGGTGAGCATCCTTTGGGCGATGCCGGGCAACTGATTTTGTTCGGCGTGTTTCTGATCACATGGATCCTGGACTCTTTTGTCTTGCACCGTTCCACCTTTTTGGTGAACAGCATACCGCTGGTGCTTCGTTTGGCTTTCCTGGTGACCGCTTTGGTGATTGCTTTTTTACTTTTCAAGTCCGGCCATGTAGCTGTGATCGGAGACCAGCGCCCCTCGCGTATTATTTCAAGCGGCGCTTTTGGTTATGTGCGGCACCCGTTGTATCTGGGAAGTATTCTGGTTTACCTCGGGTTAACCGTTTCCACGGCGTCCCTATTTTGTCTGGCACTGCTGGTGGTGATCGTTCTGTTTTACAACACCATCGCCGATTATGAAGAAAAACTGATGGAAACAAAATTTGGGCAGGATTACATTACCTACCGGCAAAATACGGGCAGGTGGTTACCCCGGCTTGGCAAGAAAGGTTAGCCATGCGCCTCAACGAAAATTTTTATAACCATTTTATAGACAGGGCCCGAAAAACAAATGTGGATTTGCTGTGTCTGGGCCTGGGTTACACCGCGGTGGTAACAACAGATGGCGGCATCGGGATGGCCTACACCTATTTTGAAGATAAAACATCCTGTATGTTGTTGAATGAAGCCATCGACTATGAAGGCCGACCGGCCGCTGATCTGTTGGAAAAAATAAGAAGTGAGCATCCGCTTGAAAGAAGCATGGCCCTGGCGCTGGTCAATGCCCTTAATTATGAAAACGCGCTTAACCTGCCGGAGGATAAGGACAATGCCGTCCTTTTTAAGGAATTTCGCCTCCAGCCAGACACCAAGGTTGCGATGGTGGGCTATTTCGGGCCGCTGGTCAAGCGCCTAGAGGAAAGAAAAGTCCTCCTTGAAGTACTGGATGTCTCGCGCGGCCTGGGTAAGCGCAAAGATTTTTATCAAAAGCTAACCGACTGGGCCGATGTATTGCTGCTGACCTCAACATCCATCCTCAACAATACCACCGAGGAGATTTTGAGCCACCTTCATGAACGGGCAAAGGCCGCTTTGCTGGGGCCCAGCACACCCATGGTGGCGGAAGCTTTTGCGCACCTGCCGGTACACATGCTGGCCGGCACGGTTCCGCTTGATAAAGATCACATTATCAAAGCGGTTCGCCACGGCATGGGCACCCCGGTGCTGCACAAATTCAGCCGCAAGTCTTTTCTGCTTGTATCCTAACTGAAATTTCTATTGACAAAATCTACCACAATGTGGCAATAAGTCAGTGGATCTTCATCTACCTCTAATAAAACGAAATCTGCGAAGACTTCCCGCCTTTCGAAGAACACATAACCACCTCTTTGAAGAGGGCGTATATGGGCACCATCAAATATAGATCCATTTTTAAAAAAAACCTTTTCATATTCAGTCTCGCT
This sequence comes from Desulfobacterales bacterium, assembly GCA_030066985.1. Classification (NCBI taxonomy): domain Bacteria; kingdom Pseudomonadati; phylum Thermodesulfobacteriota; class Desulfobacteria; order Desulfobacterales; species Desulfobacterales bacterium. The sequence goes on along the minus strand of JASJAN010000020.1, from coordinate 63,507 downwards.
ATATTTGTGGCTCTAGTTTGGCTGTATGCCTGCGGCTCAGAAACCGATATCCGGGTCGTTGATTTTTCCAAAACCGTGGTGGTCGAAAAGCCCGCAACACAGTCACCGCAAAATAATCATCTAAAAGTTGCGGTGGCGGCTATGATTTCACCAAAGGAAACGTTTGTCTATTACCGGCAACTTTTAGACTATATTGGGCGTCATCTCGGTAGAGACGTGCACTTTATTCAACGCAAAACCTACGGTGAAATAAATGAATTGTTGGGTAAGGGTCAGATAGATATCGCATTTATCTGTTCAGGGCCTTATGTGGTCGGAAAGGAAAAATTTGGATTTGAATTATTGGCCACCCCGGAAGTTCAAAAGAGCCATTTTTATCAATCCTATCTGATTGTTAATAAAACCAGCCAACTTCGCAATATTGAAGATCTCAGGGGAACGGTTTTCGCGTTTACCGATCCGGACTCCAATACCGGCAAACTGGTGCCCACCTATTGGATCAGTCAGTTGGGAGAGCGCCCCGAAACGTTTTTTAGCAAAACGATCTATACGTACAGTCACGACAACTCGATTATGGCCGTGGCCAAATCCCTGGTGGACGGCGCTGCTGTTGACAGCCTGATATGGGAATATTACCACCGAAAAAACCCGGTTTTCACCTCTAAAACCCGTATCATCCGCAAATCAGAGCCGTATGGCATTCCGCCCATCGTCGCCTCGCCCTTTTTGGCGCCAGAATTAAAAAATCGCATTCGCCAGGTGCTTTTTTCCATGCATCAGGATGCAAATGGGCAAAAAATTCTGGCAGAATTGATGATCGATCGTTTTACCCCTACCCGGGACCAATGGTACGACAGTATCCGCCATATGGAGCTGAAAATCGCTTCCTTGGAGAATTAATTTTATGAAACCGCTCAGCTTAAAAAGCAAACTCCTTTTGGCGGTCTCGTTATTGGTCATCGGCAGCGGTTTGCTCATCTCAATACTCGTCTCCCAGCGGTACAGCAGCAGTCTGTTTCAGTCGTTGTCCGCCCAGGCTGAGAACTTGGCCCATACAATCGAGCTCAATGCCACCGACAAAATTTTGACCAACGACCGGGTCGCCCTGCAAAAAATGCTGGATTACAAGATGCGCAGCAATCCCATGGTTGCCTATCTGTTTATCATTCGCGACAACCAGGTTCTGGCGCATACCTTCGGCCAGGGTATTCCCCTGGAGCTGCTGGATGCCAATGATGCTGTCCTGGATAATTACGGCCATTTCCAAGAAATCGTTTCAACCGAGGGAGAAAATTATCTGGACATCGCCTGGCCCATATTTTCAGGCAAAGCCGGGCTGCTGCGCCTTGGGGTTACCGAGAAATTCTATCGGGACCAGGTATTTCAACTGTGGCTGCAGATGAGCGGGCTTACGCTGGCTATTCTTCTGTTGGCATTGGGTGGTAGCCTTCTGTTTATCAAGCGAATTACCGGCCCGCTGGCAGTGCTGGCCAAGGCAGCCGAAAAAATCGATGCGGGCAATCTGGATGTTAAGGTTGAATTGCACAGTCAGGACGAAGTCGGTAAATTGACCGCCGCCTTCAATCACATGGTTTCCGGTATCAAAGACTACACGCAGCGGCTTCAAGAAAAAACCACGGAACTCGACCGCGCTCACCGGCAAACACGCACCTCATTTACCATAGCCCAGGAGATCGGCGCCCTGACCCATCTGCAGGATGTGTGCCGCTATCTGATCAAAGAACTGCAGGGCATCGTGACCTGCAAAGATATGTGCCTTTTGATTTTCAGCAGCAACCGCAAAAATATGTTTCTGCAGTCTGAAACGCTATCCTCAACCCTGGATAAGACCGTCTCTCAAAAAGCTGCCGCGTATTTGTCTAGAACGAAAAAAATGGAATTTCTGCCCATCGATCCTGCCCTCACCATTTTTCTGCCGGAACCTTTTCAGTCCGCAAAACAGGTTGTCAGCTTCCCGCTCTTTCATGAAGAGCAACTGCAGGGCGCCATGCTGATCGCCTGCCCCGGAAACTGTGCCTGCGTTATCAAAGAACTGGATATTATCGATCTGATATTAAACCAGACGGCAGGGGCAATTCGGCGCTCGGTGATCCAGGAAGAAGAAATTCGGGCCCTGCGGACTCGCATCGAGCACAGCGCCGAATTCAGCGGGATTATCGGTAAAGACCCCCAGATGCAAAACATCTATCGTTTGATTGAAGATATCGCGCCCACCGATGCCACGGTTCTGATCCAGGGTGAGAGCGGAACCGGGAAAGAGCTGGTTGCCCGGGCCATTCATCAACAGAGCCCGCGAAAATACAAACCGTTTGTCGTGATTAATTGCTCCGCCTATCCGGCAACCCTGCTGGAAAGCGAGCTTTTCGGTCATGAAAAAGGCGCATTTACCGGCGCGATCCGCCAAAAATCCGGACGCTTCGAACAGGCAGATGGCGGCACGGTATTTTTAGATGAAATCGGAGAAATTGCCCCTTCAGCCCAGATAAAATTGTTGCGCGTACTGCAAAGCCAGAAATTTGAGCGTATCGGCGGCGAGGAAACGCTCAAGGTCAATGTCAGAATTCTGGCCGCAACCAATAAGGACCTGATAAAGGAAGTGACAAACGGCAGCTTCAGGGAGGACCTTTTCTATCGTCTGAATGTGATTCCGATCCACCTGCCCCCTTTAAGAAAACGTCGTAACGATATTCCGCTGCTGGCGCGTCATTTTTTGAGCCGTTTTGCAGTTGAGCAGAATAAAGAGATTCAGGATTTCAGCTCGGAGGCCATGCGTCTGCTCCTGGATTACCCCTGGCCGGGTAATGTGCGCGAACTGGAAAATAGCATCGAGCATACAGCCGTTTTAGCCAAACGGAGCAGTGTTGACATATCAGATCTGCCCTCTGCGGTTCGCGATGCCGCTCCACCCGTTTTTTCACAAACTTCAGGGACGATCTTTGAAAATGAGAAGCGATTGCTGCTGGAAGTTCTGGAAGAGTGCGATTGGAACAAAAAAAAGGCCGCCATACAGCTGGGAATCAGCCGCAGCACGCTGTATGAAAAAATCAAAAAATATCAGATTCACAAACCCACAATTCATTAGGTAAGTTATGAATAAAAACGAATTTAAAAAATACCGCCAGCGACTGGGGAAAACCCAAAAACAGATGTCTGAACTTCTGGGCACATCACTGAAAGCCATTCACAGCTACGAGCAGGGTTGGCGAACGGTGCCGGTCCATGTCGAGCGGCAGTTCTATTTTCTGCTTTTCAGATCCGAACAAAAAGCCGGGGGTAAAAAACCCTGCTGGACGGTAAAAAAATGCTCCGCTGAGCAAAGGCGTCAGTGCCCCGCCTGGGAGTTTGGATCCGGGGATCTTTGCTGGCTCATAAATGGTACTGTTTGTGAGGGTTCGGTTCAAAAAAACTGGCAAGAAAAAATGAAAATTTGCAAATCGTGTCAGGTATTTAGCTCAATATTATAATTTGGTTTTCTTTTAGCGACACCCTCACTGTCCCGACACCCCAATAAGTGTATGCCACCGTAAAAGCTGTCCGGAAATCGTACACAGCTAACCCTTTAATATTCATATAATTAACCTAAAAGGCTGTTTTTGCTGTCTGCATTTCGAACAAGTTGACATCCATTCTGCGAGTTAAAAACCCTTCTTTGACAAATAAATTTTCACTCTCTATTTTTTCTATAAATCATTTTTTTTATTAGTATCAAATGGTTATGATTTGTGCAGCCGAACTGTTATTCCCGAAACGGTCCTCGGACTATTGCGGGTTTGTTTTGGCACAGCGATTGCTACGTTGTGGCAGTGACGCCTGTTGTTTTTTCCTAATTCCCTGCCGAATTCGTTCCAGGAGAAATTGGACGAATGAAAAAATCAATTATGGTGATCGATGCCAACAAGGAACAACGCCGGGAGCTTTGCAAGCTTTTGGAGGCGAGCCAATTTAATGCAATAGAGAAGGCGTCGGCTCACAACTTAGACCGACTCATAAAAGATTCCGGATGCCGGGCAATTTTTTGGGATATCGACACGGTTCCAGCCGACAATCGTATCATAAGGGAATTGACCACAAATTTCCCGAATGTCACCTTTTTTTGCTTGTCCGGCCAGCCGATTCATCCCGAATTAAAAGATGCCATCAGCCAGCATATTTATGCCTGTCTTAGCCGGCCGATTGATGCAGACGAACTTTTTTTCTGGTTACGCTCGATTGAAGAAAATCACGCAAATTCCAAACCCACAAGAAATCAGTTCCTTAAGGATCTTTAAAACTTAAGGAGGCAAATCGGAAGGGAGGTAATCTGGAGATGAAACCAAACAAAAAAGAAGGCATGCTGAAAGATTTTCTGAATGATTTCAGAATGTCGCGAAGATCTTTCATGAAAAAAGCCTCAGCCGCCACCGGGGGCGCTATTGCCCTCGGCGCAACCGTAAAACCCACATTGCGGTCGCTGGCAGAAGCCAGCGAGAACACCGGCGGTGGAGTTGGCGAATGGAAAGCAGCCACCTGCCAGGGATGTACCTCCTGGTGCTCCAAACAGGTGTATGTCGTCGACGGGCGGGCGGTAAAGGTTCGGGGCAATCCGAATTCAAAGGTCAATGGAGAGGCGAGTTGTCCGCGAGTCCATCTTGCCCTGCAGCAGGTATATGACCCGGATCGGATCAAAACCCCGATGAAACGGACCAACCCCCAAAAAGGACGCAACGAAGATCCGAAATTTGTGCCCATTTCCTGGGATGAAGCCCTGGACGCGATCGCCGATAAGATCATGGAGCTTAGAAAGAACAATGAAACTCACAAGTATATGCTCATGCGCGGTCGTTATTCGTACATGCGTGATGTCCTCTATGATCGCATGACCAAAGTTATCGGTTCACCCAACAACATCTCCCACAGTGCGATCTGTGCGGAAGCGGAAAAATTCGGACCATATTATACAGAGGGTTACTGGGGATACCGACAGTATGATGTTAAAAGGGCCCGGTATATTCTTTTGTGGGGCGCGGACCCCCTGGCGGCCAACCGGCAGGTCTCGTATTACTCCGCGGTTTGGGGAGATGCGGTTGACTCGGCCACAATTGCCATCGCCGAGCCCCGGCTTTCAGCCACGGCCGCCAAAGCCGATGAATGGCTGCCGCTCAAACCCGGTACCGACGGCGCCCTGGCGGTTGCCATCGCGCATGTGCTGCTTACCGAGGGGCTCTGGTACAAAGATTTTGTCGGCGATTTTTTTGATGGTGACAACCGCTTTATAGCCGGCCAAGAACTCGATCCGGAACTCTTCGAAGAAAAACACACCAACGGTATTGTCCAATGGTGGAACCTGGAGCTCAAAGACAAAACACCGGAGTGGGCCGCCAAAATAACCGACCTGCCGGTCGAGCAGATCAAACGGGTGGCCATCGGTTACGGCCAGGCGGCCCCGCATGCCATTTCGTGGCTCGGTGGCGGTCCCTGCATGCAGGTGCGCGGCGGATATGCCGCCATGGCGGTGCATGCCTTAAACGGACTCGTCGGGGCGGTGGACAACGTCGGCGGTACCCAAATAACCAACAAAGAATATACCTCGAAATTTCCGAAACCCGATGATTTTATGGATGAGATCGCCAAAAAGGGTAAAAAGCATAAAAAAATCGACCAGCGCGGCCGGTTGGAGTTTCCCGCGTTGAACAAAGGAAAATCAGGCAAAGGCGTGGTCACCAACAATGCGGCCGACGGCATCCTAAATGAGGATCCCAATGATATCAAAGTGGCCATCGGATACATGAACAACTTTACGTTCTCCTGCCCGCAGCCGGAGCGCTGGGAGCGTGCCCTGGCCAAGATACCGTTTCTGGTGCACATCACCACCAACGCCTCCGAGTTTTCCTGGTTTGCCGATATCCTGCTGCCCGATACCCATCACATGTTCGAAAAATGGGGCTATGTCAAGGCACACGGGAACGGATACCGGCACGTAACGCTTATGCAGCCGATCATCGAGCCGACCGGCGATTATAAGATCGATGAGACCGAAATTCCCTGGCTCCTCGCCGAAAAGTTAAATGAAAAAGGATTCAGTAATCTGCTCGATCACTACAAAACCTACAAAGATCCGGAAACGGGCAAAGCCCCGACCAACGAGAAAGAATTTGCGCTCTATTCCCTTAAATATGCCACCCAGAATCTGTGGGATCCGGCCAAATACAAAGGGGGTGACAAATTCAACGGCTGGGAGGATTTTCTCAAAGCCGGCGTCTGGAATTCTAATCCCTATCCGTATCGCAAGCGCTGGAGCAACATGAAAACCAAAACCAAAAAGTTTGAATTTTACAGTGAAACGTTGAAGGCTGCTCTGGAGAAGCATGCGGAAAAGCATAACACCACCGTCGACCATGTTCTGGAAGTTTGCAACTATCTGGCGCGGGGTGAAATGGCGTTTGTGCCGCATTATGAAGAAGCATTTATTGCCGGAGATGAAAAAGATTTTCCATTCATCCATGTGGATTACAAATCTAGGCTCAACCGCGAGGGCCGTTCGGCCAACTGCACCTGGTATTATGATTTTAAGGATCTAGATCCCGGTGATGTGCCCTGGGAAGATGTGGCCAAGATCAACCCCAGAGACGCCAAGCCGCTTGGCATCAAAAATGGCGATAAAGTCAAGCTGACATCTCCAACCGGAAGCCTGACCTGTACGGCAAGTTTATGGGAAGGCGTCCGGCCCGGAACGATTGCCAAGTGTTACGGCCAGGGCCACTGGGCCTATGGGCGGGTGGCGTCCAAAGTATTCGGCAAAGTGCCCCGGGGTGGCAGCAGCAACGACCTCATCCCGGCTCAATACGATCGCTTGAGTGGGAGCACGGCGTTTTATGCGACCACACGAATTAAAATCGAAAAAGTTTAGGAGGTGAACAATGCCTAAATATGCAATGGTAATAGATTTACAGCGATGTGTCGGGTGCGGGGCCTGCAGCATCGCCTGTCGAAATGAGAACAATGTGTCGGAGGGCATCTACTGGTCCAGCAAAATAACTGAGACTTCCGGCACGTTTCCGAATGTACGGTTTCACTATCTGCCAACGCTTTGCAACCACTGTTCAAACGCCCCGTGCGTAACGGGTTGCCCGACAACGGCCATGCACAAATTGGATAACGGCATCACCGTGCATGATCCCGACAAATGCATCGGTTGTCGGTACTGCATGTACAATTGCCCCTATGAGGTCATTTATTTCAACTGGCAGGCCCCCCACAAATTCTGGCGGGATCCCAAGCCGGTCATTGAAGGCGGCACCAGCTCCCCGAAAGAAATGGCCCAGAAGGTCAACAACGGAAACGGAACGCCCTATAGCAATCCGGCCAGGGGAAAAACCCTTCCAGAGAACAGACCCAAGGGCGTGGTTGAAAAGTGCACCTTTTGCGACCACCTAATCAAGGTGGGCGAAATTCCTTACTGTGTGGAGGCCTGTCCCGCCGATGCCCGGATATTTGGCGATCTGGAAAAGCCGGACAGCAAGGTGAACCGGCTGTTGGGGAAATATAAACCGTACCGTCGCAAAGAGCGGCTCGGCACCGAGCCGAACGTCTATTATATTCGCAGCTTTAATCCTGCACACTATCAGAGAACGAAAGGGGGGGTATAGATGAAAACCATTAAAATCCAATTGTGGTATGGCCTGCTTTTGCTGGGAATCCTGCTGGGTCTGCTCACAGCCTACAGAGTGTTAATTGGCACCGGTTTTGTCCTGTACGCCAAGACAGATATACTGGTTTGGACCATGCCCATCGCAGCCTATGTGTTTTTTTCGCTGACTAGCACCGGGCTGGCCTTTGTCTCGTCCATTCCCGTCGTATTTGGTATCAAACGCTACCAGCCCCTTGAAAAACGCACGGCATTTCTGGAAATTGCCGTGTTGATGGCTTCTTTTACCTGTTTGTTTTTACATCTCGGATCGCCGTGGAACGCTGTCTATTATTTAATTTCGCCAAACTTTGCCTCACCCCTCTGGTGGCTGGGTATGCTCTACGGGCTTTATTTGGTTGTGCTGCTCTTATCATTTAGCAAAATGCATAAAGCCGGTGTCAGCAAAGGGCTTGGTGTATTCACCTTCATCGTCGCAATTGCCACCTCCACTGCACTGGGCTGGCTCTTTGGGCTTCCGGATGCAAGGCCGGCGTACAACGCAAACTTTTTGGCCATGTATCTTCCGCTGACCGGATTCGCCAGCGCACTGGCAGCCGTGCTGTTATTCAGCCTGGCCTACCATCATTTTGCGAAAATCCCCTTGAGCGAAGGAGACAAAAACCTTTACGATGACCTTAGCAAGCTCTTTGGCGTTGTTACGATTTTGACGTTAGTCTTTTTCATCTGGCGAACAATCGTTGGCGGCGCGTCAGCCACAGCAGTCGAGTTTGCAGGTTTTCGCCATATGTTGAGCTCGGGTTGGTACCACCTGGCATTATGGGTTGGATTGGTCATCCCGCTTGTGCTGATTGCCATGCCGGCAGTGCGACAAGCCACCTGGGGAAAAGTTACTGCCGCTGTTTTGTTTCTAGTCGGTATGTTTGCCGGCCGACTGGAAATGGTGCTCAGCGGCCTGGTGATGCCCACGGGTCCCAAGGCCGAAGGACAACCCCCGTTTGCCAGTTACTGGCCCACGATCTGGGAGGTGTTTGTTTTTGTGTCGGCACTGGCCGTTTTGCTGTTCGTATACACCCTGGGAGAACGCAACCTGAAATTGTCAGACGTACCGGAGTAGCTTAAAAACACCACAAATGCGATGCCGGCTGCTGTCGGGCCGGCATCGCCAAAATTCAACCGCTTTGAACCTGAATCTTGCACGATTCGGAGGTTTCCATAGGCAAGGCACTTCAGGGTTAAGCGATAGTGAACTATGCTTCGCCCTGAATAACGCAGCATATGGGAGGCTCCGGTTCGCCGCATTGTTCCAAGGGTGAAAATAGATGAGAAATAAAAATGACCATCATCCGATTTATATATGAAATGAAAGGCCCTTTACAGCATTGTTGATGAGATCTGCTGCATTATGATAATTAAAAGGTTCTCATCTATTTTCATGCAAATTCAGGTTTTTGATATTAAGGACAGTTATGAAAACGAAAAACATGTTGAACCAGGAAGCGTCGAGGATGAAAGCGTTTAGGCTGTTGAGTGACTGTTATTTTATTCCTGAGCCGGGCCTATCTGAAAAATTGGAAAATCTTGAATCCAGTATGGCCGAAGTATGTGAAACTGCGGTTCAATCAGTCCAAAATATGCGAAAAGAATTTAAAACCGGTGATCGTCTCGAGTCGATAAGGGTTGATTTTGCTAAACTGTTTGTAGGCCCATATAAGCTGTTGGCTGCGCCTTACGGATCGGTGTATTTAGACACCGAAAGAAAAATGATGGGCGACTCGACACTGGATGTCAGAAGCAGATACCGCGACGCTGGATTGGACACGTCCAAAAATTTTAAAGATGCCCCCGACCACATCTCGGCTGAACTTGAATTCATGTATTATTTAATTTTTAAGGAAATCGAAGCCTTCGCCGACTCAGACACCGAAACAGCAATGGGTTTCATTCAGCAGCAGAAATCATTTCTGGAAGACCACCTCATGGCCTGGGTACCGGAATTTGCTGAAAACATTATCGAAAATGCTGAAAATCCGTTTTACCCGAATCTGGCAAAAGCAACCCAATCGTTTTTACAGGTAAATTATCAGGTGGTATGTTGAATGCTGGATTCCGAACTGCTTGATTAAAAAAACACATTGAAATAAATTCGCTCCAGGTGTAAAGGGGATGCTGATATCACCTCAATATTACACGCAAAATAATGAGCAAAGGAGCGATCATGTATCTTCCCAAAATTTACGAAAAGTTCTCGACTAAATTTCCGGAAGTTTTCAAAGAATTTCAACAGTTGGGCAAGACCTGCCGCGAGTCCGGGCCGCTGGAGAAAAAATATCAGGATCTTGCCAATCTGGGTATTGCCATTGGCGCCAATTCCCGGGGGGCGGTGATGTCGCAGACCCGCAAGGCGCTGGAATCGGGTGCCAGCCAGGACGAAATCGCCCATGTGGTGCTATTGTCATTGACCACCATTGGTTTTCCAAACATGATTGCGGCCATGGGGTGGGTTAATGAAGTCTTAGAAGGCGCCTGATTACCAAAAAGCAATTTTTCAACATCATCAGTAATTTTGATTTAGATCAATGACTCTACTTAAAATGAGCATTAGATTATATTTTGGTGCTCTGTGAATTTTGCATTTTTTTTAACGTTTGTTATGTTAATTTTAACATAAGCATCCCCAGGTCCGGGGTTCCAGGTTCAAAGGTTCAGGGTTTTTGGCTGTTGATCACTTTTTGTTAGATCATGGTCACTGGGTTTAGTCGATTCGTTAATTGGTCGAGTGGTTGATTCGTTAAAATGGATTAGATCCTCTGACAAATTAACCATTCAACCAATCAACTATTTAACTTTAGCCTTTAACCCCTATCATCTGTTAACTGGCACCAAGATGAGAAAGGACGAGACCAACATGGAGCCTTTTGAGGTATTGCTAGAAAGCTCCGCCGACACTCACGGGCACCTCTGCCCGGGGCAGGTGGTCGGTGTGCGATTGGCCATGCTGGGCTGTCGGTTGATCGGCCTCACTGAGCCCAGACGCCGGGATCAGATTAAGAAACTGATCATCTATGTGGAGATGGACCGCTGCACCGCTGATGCGGTGGCGCATGTCACCGGTGTTAAATTGGGGCGGCGTTCACTGAAATTTATGGACTACGGTATTATGGCGGCCACTTTTGTCAACCTGGAAACCGGCAAAGCCTTTCGGGTGGTCTCCACCGAAGAAGCCCGCGACCTGGCCGCTGCCTACGCACCTGAGATCTCGGAAAAATACCTGCAGCAGCTGGCAGCCTACAAACGGATGCCGGATGGCGTACTTTTTCGCGTCCAGCAGGTCAAGGTGAAAATAGATGACTGTGACTTGCCCGGGCCTACTCGCTTCAAGGCTTCCTGCAGCCGCTGCGGCCAGGTTGTGCGCGATCAGCGCGAGGTCATTGAAAATGACCAGGTGCTTTGCAAACCTTGTGCACAGAAATGTTATTTTACAGATGCCCGGGAGATCACCTGGCCGGATATGAATTGGAAACCGGAAAGCGACGTTACACAAATCCGCAAAACTGCGATGACGACCAAAACGATTTCGGGCGGGGATAAACCCCGCCCCTACCTTGGTCAAAATCACGAAATGTAGGGGCGGGATTTATTCCCGCCCGCGCAATTACCATTTGCGTAAATTTGATGCGACCCGATCCATAGGAGCTCAACAATGCTGAAAAAAGTTAAACTAAAAGATGCAATAGGGAGCAAACTGGCTCACGATATGACCGAAATTCGCCCGGGTGAATTCAAAGGCGCTGCCTTTCATAAAGGGCATACGGTCTGCAACGAGGATTTGTGCCGGCTTCAAAAAATGGGCAAAAATCATCTCTATGTCATTGATTTGGAGGATGACGAAATCCATGAGGACCAGGCCGCCGCCATTTTGGCTGATGCCCTGGCAGGTGACGGCATTGTCTGGAAGGACGAGCCGCGGGAGGGCAAGATAAAACTGCTGGCCGAAAAAGACGGTCTATTTAGCGTTGATACGGCTGCTCTGGCGGCCTTTAATATGGTTGATGAGGTGATGTGCGCCACCCTCCACAATCACACCCTGGTCACAAAGGGGCAACAGGTCGCAGCCACCCGCGCCATTCCGCTGATCATGAAAAAAGCGCCCATCGAACGGGCGGCCACCATTGCCCGCCAGAATGGGGCTGTGCTGACCGTCAAGTCTCTACGCAAGGGCAAAGTTGGCCTGGTGATTACCGGTAATGAGGTTTACAACGGCCTGATCGAAGACCGCTTTGAGCCGATACTGGCTGAAAAGGTCAAGGGCCTGGGATCAGAGGTGGCTGCAGTGGCTTTTGCACCGGATGATGCCGACCTGATCCGTGATGCCATTCGCTCCCATCTGGACCGGGGCTGTGATGTGCTGCTGCTCAGCGGTGGCATGAGCGTTGATCCGGATGATGTCACCCGTCTGGGAATCCGTTCCGCCGGAGCTGGTGAGATGCACTATGGCGCTGCAGTGCTGCCCGGTGCCATGTTTTTGGTGGCTTATGTGGGAGATGTGCCGCTACTGGGAGTGCCGGCCTGCGGCCTGTTTCACCGTATCACCGTGCTGGATTTGGTGCTGCCGCGCATTTTGGCCGGTGAGAAAATCGGCAAAAAAGAGCTGGCGTTTCTGGGCCACGGAGGATTATGTCGTGATTGTACTGAATGCACTTATCCCCATTGCCCATTTGGCAAATGAAAGCGGCTTCAAAACCTCATCTCGCGTCCGAATGACTGCGTTACCAGCCGATTTGAAATGCTCGAATACTTCCGTGTATGCTCCACTTTCAAATCGGCTCGCGCCTTGTCCTCGAACCCGAGCCAAGGCTTTCAAACCGCTTTTACCAGGGTGTATTTAAATAATTTACAAATCGAACCGCGGCTTTTGAACATTCGAATTTATGGTTTTTGAATTTGTTTCGGATTTCGAACTTCGTATTTCGGATTTGTTGCACGCTCTAAGAGGATAAGCAGAAATGAAATTAGTGGATGGATACGGACGAAAAATTGACTACCTGCGCATATCGATTACCGATCACTGTAACTTGAAATGCACCTACTGCACACCGTTTTCGGGCCGCGATCATCTGGAGCGCTCAGAAATTTTAACCTACGAGGAGATGCTTAAGGTGGCCCGGGCGGCAACCGCTGCCGGTATAACCAAAATCCGTATCACCGGTGGTGAGCCGCTGGTCCGCAAAGGCGTGGTTGCATTTTGTCGAATGCTATCCCGTCTGGAAGGTTTAAAAAGCCTGGCCCTGACGACCAACGGAGTGTATCTGGCAGAAATGGCCGAACCTTTGTTTAAAGCCGGTGTGCGCAGAATCAACATCAGCCTGGATACCCTTAGGCCGGAACGCTTTGAAAAAATTACCGGATACGACTGGTTGCCCCGTGTGCTGGCCGGTATCGAACGTGCCCAACAAATCGGGATGGACCCCATCAAAATCAATACCGTGGTTATGCGCGGCATCAATGATGATGAAATTGAAGATCTGGCTGCCTTAACCTTGAGCAAACCTTACCATGTGCGCTTTATTGAGCTAATGCCCACCAACAGCACGGCCTACGGCGACTATGAATCACTGTTCGTTCCAGTTGAAAAATTTATGAAAAGGATCCATCAAATTGACTGCGTTCAAATCGAACCGGCCACTGATTCGTACGGGCCGGCTCGGCTTTGCAAGCTTCCGGGGGCAATCGGCAAAGTCGGTTTTATTGCACCCATCAGTTGGCATTTTTGCGGTTCATGTAACCGCCTGCGACTGACCGCGGATGGTAAAATCAAAACCTGTCTGTTTTCGCAAGAGGAAATCGATATTAAAGCGACACTGAGAACCGGGGCCACCCAGAAGGATATCGTCGGCATATTCCGACAATCTGTGGCCGATAAACCAATCGGTCACCACTTAAACACAAAAAACCATAAAAATACCTGCGGGCGGGCCATGCGCGCCATCGGCGGCTAGCCGGCGTCAGATTGCGTGTAGAAAAAAATCAAAACAATTTGCAAGCTTATTGTATATTTTTAACATTATGAAGGAATATTTTAACCACGAAGGGAAAAAGCACACGAAGATATCTTTTCTGTTTTAATTTTTTAACCTTTGTGCCCTTCGTGTTCTTCGTGGTTAAAGCACAGTTCCTTTAATCACAAGCAGGTTTATAATTATGTCAGAATTCAAATTAAGATCCAGCCAGTGGATTGTAGATGCCGACAACAATATCATTATTGGCGAAGGCCGCGCTAAGATATTAGAGCACATTGATCAGACGGGCTCAATGAATCAGACCGCCAAATTGATGAAAATGTCGTATAAAGCCGTCTGGAGCAAGATTAAAGCGACTGAGAAACACATGAATGCCTGCATCGTGCATACCGATCGCAAAGAGGGATCGCGCTTATCTCAGGATGGTAAAAACCTGCTAAAAAAGTACAAACAGTTAAAAGCGCAATGCATGTCGGCCGATGATGAAATTTTCAGCGGTATTTTCAGGCAAACAGGGAGATAACGATATGCGCAGAAAACTTATTCTTTTAATGATCGCCATATTCATGCTGATGGTTTGGCTGCCGGTATCGCTGGCAAAAACATCTTTACCGCCCCAGAAGCAGACCGTCCTCGGCCTTTACGCAACGGCCAAGGAAGCCTATCAAATGTGGCACGCCGGCCAGAACAAAATCAAAATTTTGGACGTCCGGACGCCGGAAGAATACGTTTTTGTCGGTCATCCCGCCATGGCATACAATATTCCCCTTCAATTGTTTAATTATCAGATGGCCGTGCAGAACAAAGGGCCGTTGATGATCGCCAATCAGAACTTTATGGCTGAAGTCAGCCAGAAATTCACAACCTCTGATACCATTCTGGTGATCTGCCGTTCCGGCAACCGCAGTGCCGCCGCCGTAAATCTTATGGCTGCGGCCGGTTTTAAGAAGGCCTATTCGGTGACCGATGGCTTCGAGGGCGATCGCGTTAAAGATCCTGCCAGCTCTATGCATGGCAAACGTTTGAAAAACGGCTGGAAAAATTCAGGCCTTCCCTGGACGGATCAGCTAAACGCTCAACTCATATGGATTCCCCAGCGTCCCTAAAACAGCGCATATAGCCTAAAATCAATTCGCATGGAATTTTTAACATTTACATTTCCGATTTCCGGAATTGAAACCTATATATTAATCCCACCGCTGGTGGCCTTCGGCATATCCTTTTTTACCTCCATGGGTGGCATCTCCGGGGCATTTTTGCTGCTGCCCTTTCAAATGAGTGTTCTGGGATTCACCTCTCCTTCGGTCACTTCCACCAACTTTTTGTTCAATGTCACTGGCACCCCTGGCGGCGTTTACCGTTACGCTCGCGAGTGCCGTTTTGTCTGGCCGCTGGCATTGTTGATTGTCGCCGGCATCATCCCCGGTGTTTTCATCGGCTATTACCTGCGCATCACCTATCTGCCGAACCCGATAATTTTCAAATTTTTCGTCGGCTGCGTGTTGCTGTTCATCGCTATAAAACTACTAAAAGAAGCATTTACCGGTGCAACTATTGCGACGGCCCAAAATTGCTCCATCACCGATCGGGTTAAAGCTGCATCGATTGAAATCAAAACCAGCCACTTTGATTTCAAGGGCACCACCTATTCATTTGCCACGACCAAACTGCTCGGTCTGGCCTTAGCAGTGGGCATCATCGGCGGGGTTTATGGTATCGGCGGCGGCTCGATTATTGCGCCGTTTTTAATTACGTTTTTTGGCCTGCCGGTGTATGCCATTGCCGGCGCAGTGTTGCTGGGAACCTTTGTTTCATCATTGGCCGGCGTAACCTTTTACAGCCTGATTCCCATCAATGGGGCGGTAGCGGCTCCAGACTGGTTGTTGGGGATTTTATTTGGTGTGGGCGGTTTACTGGGGATGTACCTGGGAGCCCGCTTACAAAAATATGTGCCTGCCCGCTGGATAAAGCTGCTGCTCGGAGGCGTGATTGCAGCTGTCGCCTTCAAATATATTCTACAGTTTTTAAATATCTAAGATGATTGTCGCGCTGATGCACCTGTAATGCATCGGATCAATACGATCACCACCTCGTATGTCTTTGAACGATCATCTCCTACACGCCCCGTCTAATTCATAGCGTTTTAGTATGAAATACTTGACTTAAGTCAATTTTTTTTCTGGGTGAGGCTGTTACAAATCGATAAAGCTCAGAAATAGGCTCTTTTTTCTCAATCTGCCATAACGCTCACATTATCATAAAACGATACAACTAACTGATATTAAATACTTTAATTTCAAATAAATAGTCGAATACGCGTTTAAAACACCCCTATGGGTGAATCGTTTTGTTGATCAATCCACCTGCCAGCATGAATCGGGTCTTGATGAAGACCCCCATCACACATTCTAATTAAGGAGCATGTATGCCGGTCTTCAGCTATCTGGCATATCCTGTATCGGGTTCGAAAGAACAACTGATCAAAGACCTTGCCGCCCTGGAATTCTGTGAAGTAACTCCGGCCGAAAATGAAGAGGTATTGATTCTGGTCACCGACACACCGGATGAAGACACCGAAAAAAAATTGCAGGAACAGCTTAAAACCATAAAATCGTTGGAATCCCTTGGCATGACCTTTGGTCATTCGGATCAATAGAGGACAACAAAAGGAGCAAGCAAATGGACATTACCAGAAGAGATTTCATAAAATCCGCCGCGTTGCAAAGCGCAGTCGCTTCTGCTGCGGTACTGTTTCCGGGAATCAGTTTCGGCGCCTGGAATACTGTGGGTTCGGGGGGAATTGAATGGAAAAAGACGCCTTGCCGGTTTTGCGGCACCGGGTGCGGCCTTCTGGTCGGTGTTTCCGGAGATCGCGCCGTAGCCGTCAAAGGTGATCCCAACTGTACGGTCAACAAGGGGCTTTGCTGTGTCAAAGGCTATCATTCCGTCCAGATCCTTTATGGCAATGATCGCATCACCAAGGCCCTGGTACGCAAAAACGGCCAGATGGTGGAAACACCCCTCAAAGAAGCCCTTGACCTGGTGGCCAGCAAAATGAAGGAAACCATCAAAGGCCACGGCAAAGATTCGGTGGCCATGTACGGTTCCGGGCAATGGTCGATTACCGACGGCTACGTCTCCGCCAAGCTGTTTAAAGGCTGTATCGGCACCAACAATTTGGAAGCCAATGCCCGTCTATGCATGGCCAGTGCTGTCACCGGATTTATCACCAGCTTCGGAATGGATGAGCCCATGGGCAGCTACGATGACATCGATCACGCCGATGTCTTCATCACCTGGGGCAACAATATGGCCGAGATGCATCCGGTGCTGTTTTCCAGAATGCTTGCCAATCGCAAGGCCAAAAACCACGTCAAGATTATCGATTTTGCCACCCGCACCACCCGCACCAGCCAGGCAGCGGACAAATCCATTCTTTTCAAGCCCCAGACCGATCTGGCGGTGGCCAACGCCATCTGTTATGAAATCGTCCGCAATGACTGGGTCAACTGGGATTTTGTCAACAAACATGTATCTTTTCATAAGGGTAAAACCAACATCGGTTACGGCACCCAGGACCATTTCAAGTTCAAGGACAAAGCCGAAACCGTCGACTGGGAAGCCTACAAAGCCTTCCTGGAAGACTATACACCGGAAAAAGTAGAACAAATATCAGGTGTGCCGGCCAAAGATATCAAATACCTGGCCTCCTTATTCGGAGACCCGGACAAAAAAATTGTTTCCTACTGGTGCATGGGCATGAACCAGCACACCCGGGGCACCTGGATTAACAACCTTGTTTACAACTGCCACTTGCTGGTGGGCAAAATCTCCCTACCGGGCAATGGCCCCTTTTCATTAACCGGGCAACCCAGCGCCTGCGGCACAGTACGTGAAGTCGGCACCCTGACTCATAAGCTGCCCAAGGGTGTGGTCATGAAAGAAGGCGCCCGCAAGCTGGCGGCCAAGATCTGGGATGTGCCGGTGGAAAATATCGATCCCAAGCCCACCTATCATACGGTTGAAATGTTCCGGGCGCTGGATCGCGGCGATATCCGCTTCATGTGGATCCAGGTGACCAACCCCATGGTGACCATGCCCAACCTAAACCGCTACCGGGACGGCGCTAAAAAAGACGAGCGCTTCATCGTGGTATCTGAAATTTATCCTACCCCCACATCCGATGTGGCCGATGTGATCCTGCCGGCCGCCCTGTGGATCGAGCGCGAAGGATTCTTCGGCAATTCAGAGCGGCGCACCCAGCACAACGAGCAGATCATTCCCATGCCAGGAGATTGCATGAGCAATACCTGGCAGATCATCGAGGTGGCCCGTCGCATGGGATTTGAAAAGCAGTTCCCATGGTCAGAAGAAACCTACATTGAAGACATCTGGAATGAATACATCCAGTTCCATGACAACCCCAAACACCGCATGGCGCCGTATAACGACCTTAAAGCCAAATCCGGGATCGTATGGCCGTATGTCAACGGAATCGAGACCAAATGGCGCTATAATGCCAAATACGACCCGGCGGCTGAAGGAGATTCTTTTGATTTTTACGGTAAACCGGATCGACGGGCCTGGATATGGCTCAGGCCATATGAGCCGCCGGCAGAGTCACCTGACAGTGAATACCCCTTCTGGCTTAATACCGGCCGCATCCTGGAGCACTGGCATACGGGCTCGATGACCCGGCGCGTGCCGCTCCTTCATCGAGCGGTCCCTGAGGCCTATGTGGAAATCAACCCCGATGATGCCGACCGCCTGGGGATCACCAACGGCAGCAACGTCAAGGTGTCCTCTCGCCGGGGATCGGTGACCATGAAAGCCAGCATCAATGGGCGCGGGCGTCCGCCCCGTGGAATGGTTTTTGTACCTTTCTTTGACGAAAGCTATTTAATCAACGAGGCCACTTTGGATGCATTTTGCCCCATATCCAAACAGCCGGATTATAAAAAATGTGCGGTTAAATTGGAGAGAGTATAATGGAAAACTCAGACCAGAAAGTGGGAAAGGTTTTTCTGATATTCGCCGGGATCTGCATCTTGGTATTACCGCTGATCGTATTTTCGGCCTTTTCTTCCGAGCCGAAAGGGACGCAAACCACGGTCGCGGAATCTCAGGACATGAACTTTGACGATAGTGGAAAAACCATCTTTGTAAACTACGATCAGGTATCCAAGGACTACTTGGAAGGCACATCCACCGGTCGCACGCTCGAGGAATACTACGCTCTCAGACAGTATCCCGGGTCACCGCCGCTGATTCCCCATAAGGTCGAAGAGCCGGATTTGGCCCCGGTCGAGTGCCTCACCTGCCACCTCCAAGGCGGCTGGACGGAAGAGCTCAAAAAGAATACGCCCGTTACGCCGCACCCCGAACAGGAGGCCTGCCGACAGTGCCATGTTACCGTTACCGAGGCCAATCTGTTTATTGAAACTGACTGGATGAGCGTGGCGCCACCCCGTTTGGGACGTGCGTCCCTTCCGGGTGCACCGCTGCCGATTCCGCATGATATTCAAAACCGAGGGAATTGTATCGCCTGTCATGTGGGACCGGGAACCGTTGCGACCATACGAGTGGAGCACCCGTCACGGGGCAATTGCCGGCAGTGTCACGTGCCGGAAACCAATGCGCCGCCGTGGCAAAGAAAACCGAAATCTTAACCGATCGGGTTTGATATGAAAACACCAACCTTAAATCATTGGCTCTGTTGGATATGGGTGGCGCTGCTAATCATGATCCCTGCGGGCGCTGCCTTCACTGCTGGCGGGGGCGTCGTTGAGACCTACAAAAATGCAACTGCGCCTTTTGATGAAAAGCAGGTCGATGCGGCGCTGTCACTTCCGATACCTTCTGTTCTGGTGACCGAACGGTACCAGGGCGGGCGTTTTTGGGTCGAAACCCGCAAGGACAAGATGCAGCGTTTCAAATGCAGCCAATGCCACAATAACAAACCGGTCAAGGTGACACGGGCCGCTGAAATCGCCCATGGTGAAATTATTCTCAAGCACGGCAGCGAATCGCGCCCCCTGGCCTGTTATACCTGTCATAAAAAAGATGAACGCGATTTTCTGGTGACCGAACAGGGCACAAAAATCGATATGGATCACAGCTACCAGATGTGCGGCCAGTGCCACTTCCGACAGAAAAAAGACTGGGTGGGTGGCGCCCATGGCAAGCGCATCTCCTACTGGGCCGGCCAACGGGTGGTCAAAAACTGCACCGGTTGTCATGACCCCCATTCACCGCGCTTTAAAAAGCGCTGGCCGGTTATCTATTCACCGCCGTTGAGCAAAAGCAAATAGGGAAACAGCATGAGTCCCCCAAATACTATCTGCCAGAAGACGGACAAACAAAACTGTCAACAGGCCAAACCGCGCAGCCGAAGAGATTTTCTGAAAGGCGCCGCCAAAGCTGCTGCTTTCGGTGGTGCGGCCATGCTGGCCGGATGCGGCGGCAGCAGCATGCTGGGCTCCAAAGAAGAGCTGTCATTGCGCTGGAAGGAATATTTTAAGAAGCACTACCAGCTCATGACCCAGGAGGAAAAAGATGAGACGGTCCGGCGTCTTGAACGCCTGGCCAAGATCCAAAGAGGGGTCAACATCCAGATGAGCTCCACAGCGCCGATTGACGGCGTTCTGTTCGGTTATGCCTTTAACGTCACCCGCTGTGAAGGGTATATGGAATGTGTGGCGGCCTGTGTGAAGGAGAACAACCTCGACCGTAAATCCAACATGCAATATATCCGCATTTTTGAGATGGAGCACGGTCAGATGAGCCCGGAGGCAGGTAATGGCCAATTCTATCACCAGGTGCCGGTCGAAGATCATTTCTACATGGGGGTGCAATGCTACCACTGTCAAAACGCCCCTTGTGTTAAAGCCTGCCCCACCAAGGCCACCTGGCAGGAACCAGATGGCATTGTGGTTGTCGATTATGACTGGTGTATCGGTTGCCGCTACTGCATTGCCGCCTGCCCTTATTACGGGCGGCGGTTCAACTGGAACGATCCGGTTGTGCCCAAGGAGGAAATGACCAAAAAGCAACACTATCTGGGCAACCGTGTGCGCGGCCGGGGGCAGATGGAAAAATGCACCTTTTGCGTGCAAAGAAGCCGATCCGGACGGCTACCCGCCTGTGTTGAAGCTTGCCCGACCGGTGCCCGGGTGTTTGGAAATCTGTTAGATCCAGACAGTGAAATCAGATTTGTCCTTAAAAACAAGAAGGTTTTCCGATGGAAAGAGGATCTGGGAACGGACCCCAAATTCTGGTATTTTGTCGATTAAACCAGCAGAGGCCCTATGGAAACGACCCAAGAAAAGTTAGTGACGCATAAATTATCCATTATCAATGAGGTCATCGCATTTTTTAAAGATGTGATCACCTGGAGCCTATCCGGCGGTCTGATCTATCAGATCTATCTGTGTATTCTGATGGCTTTGATGGTGCTGGGTGTCTATGCATATTTTGTTCAAATCAATGTCGGATTGGCTGTTACCAATATGTCGGATATTGTCAGCTGGGGCTTTTACATCGCCAATTTTACCTTTCTGGTGGGCGTGGCTGCCGCCGCCGTAATGATCATATTGCCGTCTTACATCTTCAAAGACAAAGATCTGCACAAGGTGGTCATTGTTGGAGAGGTTGTTGCCATCGGCGCTCTGGTGATGTGTTTGATGTTTGTTTTTGTGGATCTGGGCGCCCCCTGGAATGCTTGGCACATGATACCCATCATCGGGTTGTTTAACTGGCCGACCTCTTTGCTGACCTGGGACGTGCTGGTGTTAAACGGCTACCTGGTGTTGAACCTGCTGGTACCGGCCTATATCCTGTTTTGCCATTATTACCACCGCGAGCCCATAAAAAAATTATATCTGCCGCTGATTTTTCTCTCTATCTTCTGGGCCTTTGGCATCCACCTGGTAACCGCCTTTTTGTACCAGGGGCTGCCGGCCCGGCCGTTCTGGAACAATCCGTTAATGGGCCCCCGCTTTCTGGCGTCCGCCTTTGCAGCCGGACCGGCCTTGATCATCATCGTGCTGGTGATCATTCAATCCACGACATCATTCCGGGTCGAAGATCAGGTCTTTAACAAAATCAGGCGCATCAGCGTGGTAGCGGCTATTATTAACCTGATCATGCTCTTTTCCGAGGTCTTTAAAGAATTTTACCTGCCCACCCATCACAGCCAGCCGGCCATTTATCTGTATTTTGGCCTCCAGGGCCATTCAGCTCTGGTCCCTTGGATCTGGACAGCCATTGTCATGAATGTCATCGGCACCCTGACAATGGCCTTTAACCCGGGAAAAAATAACCCTAAAGTACTGGTGCCGGCCTGTGCGTTGTTGTTTTTAGGCATCTGGATCGAAAAGGGCATCGGTTTGATCGTACCCGGCCTGGTGCCGTCACCACTGGGGGAAGTCGTCAATTACGCACCCAGCTGGGTGGAGGTCAGCATTACGCTCGGGATTCTGGCCCTGGGAATTTTTGTGGTCTCGCTGCTGCTCAAACCGGCGCTTATCATTGAACAGCGCTACGAAAAGGGGCAATAGTATAGACGGTACAGCCGTTTCCAATCGGTGAAATAAAAAAGCCCCTGATTTCAAAAGATCGTTTTTAATCAGGGGCTTTTTTGTTTATGACAATAAATTTCTAAACAGCTATTTAAAAGGAAATCATCTCATAGCTGGCGGATTTGTAACCGATGATCTTTTGAATGTGAAAGATGAAAATACGGCTTTCGTAATTTTCAATAAATTGCCTCAAACCGTGTTTGGCTTTCTGAAACTTCTCACTCCTGAGATTGCTGATCAAAGTGGCTGTATCGGTATCCTGAGCCCGACCCTCGCATAAGATGTGCGGCCCTTCTCCAATAAAGACTTCCCATTCGCCGGCCACTTTAATCCCCAGCTCTTCCAGGCATGGATAATAGGTCTGGATGACATAGTCTTCGTATTGATCTTTGGTTTTACTGATAATATTCCAGGCCTGGTTAAATTTAACCGTATTGGCCTTAACATCCTTGGAATAATCATCTTTTTTTCCGGTCCCTACCAGAACTTTTGTTCTGTAATTGCGAACGTAATTTTGCAGGTCGGCATTTAACTCCCTGTATTTTTTATCTCGCAGCGCGTTTTCAAGTTTATCCAAATCGGTGCTGATTCCTTCAAGAAAGAGTTCACTTTTGCCACCAACCAAAACTGTCCAACCGGCAACGATATGAAGCCCGAGTTTATTCATTCCGGGGATGAATTTTCGAATGATATATTTTTCATAATCCTCGGTTTTATCAAAGTCGACTGACCAATATTGATTAAATTTGACTGGCATAATTTGGTCCCCCCCTCTTCAAAGTTTGCGAGTTAGCCAATAATTTTGGGTGGCAATGAGGTTATAGCGTAGAAAAACGTCTTCAAGCACTGAGAGGATTCGGCAAGGAGCAAGAATTAAAACACAGCGCAAGTTAGCGGACATATTGTATTCCAGGTCATGATTAGCCCACGGTGACATACTACAGAAAGAGATAAAATCTTGTCAACTGCTTATTTAATTGATTGATAACCTGTTGAGCAGCAAAAAATCAGGGTTATATTTAGCTGTCAGCGTTTTTTTGTGAATGTCTGCTCCAGATCTGTGTGGGCGACCATGGGGGCATACAGATTGTATTCAGTTTTCTCACCTGTCAGCGCCTCAATTTTTTGCTCAATTTCGGTTCTTTGCGAGCTTTGCCGCCAGCGGTTCCAATCGTCAATCGACTCCCATCGGCTAACCACCAGGCATTCATCTGGGTGTTCTAAATTGCTTAATGTTGTACCGGAGATGTACCCGGGTTGATATGTTGCAAGGGCTCTTAGATGCAGGATAAGCGGCACAAGCTCCTTGGCCTGACGGCCGGGTTTCACCTTTCTTTTAATCATAACATCGATCGCCATCTTGACCTCCTGCTTGTGTTTTCATTTAAATGAATATAATACACATTAGGATCAAGGGAAATATCCAACATTTTTATTTTAAAATGGATGGTAAATGTAAAAGGAGAGCTTGTCATGGGAATAAGCGCCAATACCAAGATCGATGATTTGCTGAAACAATACCCTTTTCTGGAAGAGTTTCTGGTGACAATGTCACCCAAATTCAAGGGCCTTAAAAATCCGATTATGCGCAAAACCATCGGCAAAGTCGCCACCCTCGGCAAAGTCGCCGGTATTGGCGGGCTTGACCTGGACGATTTTTTAGCAGCGCTGACCAAAGAAATCGACCGGCAGGCGGGCACACCCACCGAAGACGCTGAACCAGCACCTGACGGGACCGACAGCGGTATCAGCGACCCTGTGGAAAAGCAGATGGCACTCAAGGAAATTATCAAGTCCTTGCATGATGGTGAAGACTTTGAAGCGGTCAAAGAGAGATTCAACCAGCTGATCAAAGGGGTGGAAGCAACTGAAATCGCCAAAATGGAACAGGCCCTGATGGATGAGGGCCTGCCCGCTGAAGAAATCAAGCGCTTGTGCGATGTTCATGTGGAAATCTTTAAAGAGGCCCTTGAGGAGAAGGACCGACCGGATCCTCCGATGGGGCATCCGATTCACACCTTTATGAAGGAAAACCGTGCATCGGAAAAGATCATGTCTGAGACCAGCATGCTCCTGGGTCGCATCGGCCATCCGCCCAAACCGGAAGCCTTCTCAGAAAACAGTCAGGCGCTGGGGGCCCAGATTGAACGGCTATCGGAAATCGATACCCACTACACCCGCAAGGAAAACCAGCTTTTCCCGATGCTCGAAGCGCATCATTTTACAGGCCCCTCTCAGGTGATGTGGTCGATCCACGACGATATTCGCGCCAGCCTCAAGCAGGCCCGGGAGGCATTTGCCCAGTCGGAACCGGAGGGCACCATCGCACCGCTCAAAGAAGCCATCCAGGCCATCCGGGATATGATCTACAAAGAAGAGCACATTCTTTATCCGGCCAGCTTGGATATGCTTTCCGATCAGGAATGGATCAAGGTCAAAGAAGGTGAAGCCGATATCGGTTTTGCCTGGGTAGTGCCGGATACGGGCTGGCCCGAAGATATCATCAAGGAAACCGAAGCGCCTGTACCCGAGCCGGAAGCGGTTGTTGAGGATGTCGCCGGAGCGCTGGGGCTGGATACCGGACACATGACCCTGGAGCAGATCAATTTGATGCTCACCCACCTGCCGGTGGACTTAACTTTTGTCGATGAAAACGACCGGGTGGCCTATTATTCGGAAGGGCCGGAGCGCATATTCCCACGCAGCCCGGCCATCATCGGCCGCGAGGTCCGCAACTGCCACCCGCCTAAAAGCGTTCATCTGGTCAATCAGATCCTGGATGCCTTTAAATCCGGCGCACGGGACACGGCCGAATTCTGGATTGAGTTGGGCGGCAAATTCATTTATATCCGCTATTTTGCCGTGCGGGATAACAACGGGTATTATCGGGGATGTCTGGAGGTCAGCCAGAACCTGACCGAAATCCGCAAACTGGAAGGCCAACAGCGGCTGCTGGACTGGGAATAGGCGCTCATAATCTGTCGTATTCCGGCCAGAATGGTCCTACCGGGGTCCTGAAGGGTCGTTTTCCGGCTTGACCTGGCAGGTGCTGCTACTTATCACGAAATAGTTAAACTTTGCTGTCTGCTGCATCTTTCAACCGTTCAAACAGCTGCATCCCCAGCATGGCCAGGCATTCCATGTCCAGGTAAGTTTCAGCGCGTCTTTCAAACAGCACCGCGCAGCGGGCGCCAAACTCTTCATCGGCATCATTGAAAAGCATCAATAGCGGCACTTTTGGCAGGGCCGGAAACTGCACGCTTAGATCATAAGGGAATTCTGCGTCTGGTGGCTGGCCATTAAGCTTCCGGGCAGCAGCTTCAAGCCGCGCAAGGTCTCCTGCAAAATGGTCGGCCAGCGGTGTCTCGGTATAATTGATGAATGCACCGGCAAAAGGTGCTGCGTCCTTAAAATCCTTGAACGTCACCCAGTCATCTTCAATGGAATCATGGTTCGGGCACAGCAGCAGGTATTTGAACAGTACAACACAGGCCGAAAAATCAGGCCGGTTGCTGGAGACGTCGCTGAGACCCTGTTTGGATATCCGGTAAGGCTTTCCGAAAAAAGGAATAACCAGCTCCTCACCAGCCATTTCAGCCCCCAGCTGCCCGGAAATTTCGGCAAAATCCAGCTTGGCAATCCGGGCCAGATAGTTTGAGTACGTTTCTTCAAATACGGTCGATTTTTCGTTCATAGCGACATTCTGATGGCCTCACGCAAAGACGCAAAGGCGTTTTTTCGCCACAGACCCACACAGACTTACACAGACAAATCTTTTCTCCCGACGACATTGTCGGGAGACAAACTGTCAGCCCATCGGCAGAAAGTTAATTTCTTTTGGCATCAAGAGAAATGATACAATAAGCTACTCTCAGTGTACACGGACTCTAAAGATAAATAATTTATTTCCGCGAAGCGGATTGAATTTCGGCACTTTCATCCGGAAAGTGCCGAAACAAAAAAATCCAATTAATCCTGTAAATCCTGTCTAAAATTATTCCACAATTGCAAAAGCTCGTACCGGAAACGACCCCATGCCTTTAATCGGGGCCGGTACCGCGAAAAACTTAAATCCTTGATCCGGCAATCGATCCAAGTGGCACATGTGCTCAACTATCGGTATGCCGGCCTCTAGCAAAATTGAATGCGCCGGTCGGGTCCCATCTGTGTTGTCGTCGATGTTGAGCGAGTCGATGCCGACAAGTGCGGCACCAGTGGATTTCAGGTGTTCAGCCGCGTCACGGGTGAGGAAAGGATGGTTCTCAAAATATGTATCGGTTCGCCAGTGCTGATCCCAACCCGTATTTACAAGGACGGCCTTGCCCTTGAGGTTATCGTTTGCAAAAACATCTTTACCAATTGAGCGCAGCCCTTGATCGACTCGAAACACAATACCCTCAAGATTGGCGATCGAGGTTATTTTAAGCCCGGCTAAATCCATGCTCTCGGCATAACGGTGGAAGGGCGCGTCGATGTAGGTGCCTGTATTGGCCACCATTTCGATCTTTCCAATCTGAAACGTGGTGCCTTCAGCATAATGGGGTCTGGATTCCTCACGTCCCAGGTAGTCACTGATTACCGGGCCGGGCAACCCGGTGTATGTCACCATGCCATCTTCGATCGTATGGCTTAAATCTATGTATTGGGTCATTAAGAATGTCCTTTTTATATTCACCGCAGAGACGCAGAGAGCGCAGAGAAAGTATTTTTTTCATTTGTCGCTGAGACGCCGACAAATGAAAACCACTCAGCCGCTTCGCGGCAAAAACAATAAGGCTATACTATAGAGCTTGGTAAACCATCAGAGCCCTTTTTTCTTGCCGCAGGCAGATTGTTTGGCCTGATTTTCCCTCTCAGGAAATCAGGCCAAGAAAAAATTATCTCTGCGATCTCTGCGTCTCTGCGGTGAGCTTAGACCTCAATGGCAGCACCGATTTTTTTCAGATGCTGCCGGAAACTGTAGGCTGGGTCTTTGCCGCGCTTTTTCAGGTATTCATCAAATTTAAATTGCTCGGACAGGGTTTTACCGTTTTGGACTTTTTGAGCCTGTTTTTCTTCAGTTTCTGCTATGGTACGCGCAACAGTGATGATATCTTCAACATCTTGAAGCAACGCAAAAACCACGCCGTCATCATCGCCAAAAACCACATCATCGGCCGTTACTTTAAAATCGCCGAATCGCGCGGTCGTAAGGGCATCCGAACCCCGTGGGTAGGCCCGCTTCGGTCCCACCGGAAAAGAACCGTAACTAAAGACCGGAAAGCCGATTTGAATCAGCTGCGACGTATCGCGATGAAATCCCCAGACCGCGATACCCCCCAGGTCCACGGCTTGCGCCTCTAAGACGGTCAAATCCCCGATACAGCCCTCATGCTTTCGGGCGGCATTGTCGATCGTCAGGACATCTCCGGCGGTCGCATTGCGCATAACTTCCAGAAAAATATCCACACTTCCGGAGTGCCTTACCGGCAGAACACGACCGGCCATTTGCCAGCCCGGCACCAACGGTTGGATTCCGATAGGCGCCACCCGCATAAAAACACCCAGCCGCATACAAGCATCGGTAATTAGAGGGGTGGAAAGTTTTGCAAAGGCTTTTTTTAGGCTCTTGTTATCCATAACTTCCTCCCGAAGCGGCTTCATAACCCCCTATAATGCCCGTTAGCTGCGTTACAAGCCGATTCAAAATGCTCGAATACTAATCCGCCGGAGGCGGACTCCACTTTTGAATCGCCTTGCGCCTTGCTAGCGAACATTATTTGAGGTTCTGAAACCGCTTCAACATATTAAAATTTAGCTGTAACAACTGATGGGCATATTGGAATGCTGCTATATATGGAACAATAAAAAAAAACACAAGGATTTATGTGATCGACTCAGTACCTATTTCAGGGTCGAATTGGAAATTGCTTACAGAGGACCTGTACCTCCTGGGCAACCTGGTTCAGGATCTGTGGATCTGCTCTATTGGACATCGCGGTGTCCATCATACGGGCAATCTGGCGCACTTCAGGTTCTTGCATGCCTCTGGATGTAATTGCCGGGCTGCCAATTCGAATGCCGCTGCTGACCTCAGGTCTTTCAGGATCGGCGGGAATCACGTTGCGATTGACGATGATTCCCACTGATTCTAAAGTTGTTTCAGCATGCGCCCCTGTCAGGCCCTTGGGGCGCAAGTCAATAAGCACCAGGTGGTTTTCGGTTCCGCCGGAAACATTTCGATATCCCAGACGCTCAAATTCAGCGGCGAAACAGTTCGCATTAGTTAAGGTTTTCCTTTGCAGTTGAACAAAATCCTCGGTCATCGCTAATTGAAAGCAAACCGCTTTGGCAGCAATTAAATTGAGTGACGGTGTCCCCTGACCTCCGGGGAATATGGCCCGGTTAATCCGGTCAGCATGTTTCTGCGTGCATAAAATAACACCGCCTCGTCCGGCACGTAAGGTTTTGTAGGTGGTAAAGGTCACAAAATCGGCATGCGGAACCGGACTGGGGATGACTTTGGCAGCCACCAAACCTGCAATATGGGCCATATCAACCAGTAACAGGGCCTCAACCGATCGGGCAATTTCAGCAACTCTTTCATAATCGATCAATCGTGGATAGGAGCTGGCACCGGCGACAATCATGCGGGGCCTTAAACGTTGCGCAAGATGATCTATTTCATCATAATCAAGTTGTTCGGTTTTAAGATTGAGCCCGTAATGCTCAAAGTCAAAACAGCGGCTGGTCATCGAGGCCGCATCACCATGGGACAAGTGACCGCCGTGTGAAAGCTTCATTGACAGGATGCGATCACCCACCTTCAACATGGCAAAATAAACCGCCAGGTTGGCGGATACCCCACTGTGCGGCTGTACATTGGCATGGTCGGCTCCATACAGATCTTTGGCCCTGGAGACAGCAAGTCTTTCCAGCGTGTCGGCATGCCGGCAGCCGGCATGAAAGCGATTACCCGGAAATCCTTCGGCCGCTTTGAGGCTGAAAATAGACCCCTGAGCCTCTAAAACAGATCGGGGCGCATGGTTTTCAGCCGCGATTAGGTTCAGCGTGTTTTCAACCCTGGATTCTTCGTCCTGGATAATCTGGGCCACCGCCGGATCATCTTCCATCAAATAGCGCATGAGGACTCCTATTATTTAGCGCCTGCTTTGGTCTTCGCTTTCAGCTACGCCCCAACAAGCTGCTCGAGATGCAATGCGTGGGGAGAGAAATATTCATTTATGACCTCAGGACAAATATTATCATTACGCCACTACTCCATCACTCCAGTATTAATTTCGTCCATAGCCCATCTCCTTTACCCAACTCTGCTTGTCTATTAATTTTTCTATTAGTTTTCTCTCCAGTTTTTCGAAACGCATACCCGTCAACAAAAAAAGCACGAACATTAGGATTTCGCATTAATTTTCATACAAGATTCAGGACCAAATGGTTTAAAGGTGATGATCAACTGCGGCAACAGTGTCAGAGCCGCCAGCAGGGCAATCAGCATGGCCAGGGCCGTCAGCAAACCGAAATAGATGCTGGGGATGAAGTTTGAAAGGGTCAGTATCAAAAACCCGCTGATGATTGTTAGCGAGGTGTAATACATGGCCCTACCAATGCTGCCGTGACAGAGGTGAACTGTCTTCAAGTAGCCATTTTCAGGCAGGAATTCGTGTCTGAAGCGGTAAATATAGTGAATCGTATTGTCAACCGCAATTCCGATGCTGATGGCCGCAATGGTGATGGTCATCATATCCAGAGGAATTTTCAACCACCCCATAATGCCGAGCACTGTTGAAATCGCCAGCAAATTGGGTAAAAGGGCGATCAGGGCCAGTTTCAACGACCGAAATAGAATTAGAAACATACCTAAAAGCACCAGCACCACCACACCCAGCGTAAGAATCTGGGATTTAAACAAACTCTGCAGCATATTGTTATACAGCACCAGCAAACCGGTCACATGGAGGTTGTCTTCTTTTATCTCCAGTTCGTCGACCAGGTCATGTCGAATCTTTTGTAAAAAGGCATCGCGTCTCAAAGATTTATCGGAATCTTTGACCCGGATGGAATAGCGCAGCTGATGATGTTGCGGAGATACGTATGGTTCTAATATGATGCGTTTGAATTTTTCAGGCAGTTCGCTGTACACCAGGGCCAGCTGAAAGTTATCCAACGGCTGACCATTGTTTAACTTCATCGCTATTTTCAGCATCGTTGCCAACGACAGCACTTTGCCCGTTTCAGGCAGGCTGTCAAGATAATCATGGATCTTCATCGCCAACGCCATGCGGTCTGCAGTAAACCAATATTTTTCATCATTGGCTTCTTCAAATTCAGCAAACGAATCGAAATCTGCGTCGCCCTGTTCCTCGGTTTTACCCACTGTAGCGACAGCCGGCGCCTTGGGTGCCTCGAGTTCGACGATCACATCCAATGGGGTCGTACCCCCCAGGTTGTCGTCAATGACTTTCAAACCCTGGTAAATTTCGGTGTCTTCTTTAAAGTAATTAATAAAGCTGTTTTCAACAATGAGTCTGGTGAAGCCGACGACACTCATAATTAAGATGAGGTAGCTCCCAAGGATTATCAGGGTGCCGCGTAATTCCGTAAACCTGGCCAGAGCAGCCGTAAAAGAAAACCGTTTTGCCTTTAAGGTCTGCGGCGCTTCTTTGCTCAGCAGCATCAGTCCGGCCGGAAAAAATAGAAATGTTGTGGCCAGCGAAACTGCGATGCCGGTACTCATCATCCAGCCAAATGTTCTGACGGGCAGAATATCGCTCAGCAGCAGCGAACCGAATCCCACGATTGTCGTAAGAGCGGCATACAGGCAGGGTGTCAGCATTAAACTCACCGTATCAAGGATAAGTTGACGCTGTTCAGCTTCAGGATTACGCAACAATAAATCCCTGTAGCGCACGATCAAATGAATCGCAATCGCCATGGTAATGATCAGCTGTAACGATATAAAATTGGAGGATATAACCGTGACCTTCCAGCCGAACATTCCCAGAAGACCCATCATGGCAATGGTGGAAAAAACACAGCAGAGCATTGGTAACACGACCCAACGAACTTTGCCAAAAATAATGCTTAAGGTAAGGATCAGAAAAAATGCGACTCCGATTCCGAATATTTTCAAGTCCTGTTTAACAAAGCGGATTAAATCGTCTGATATCACGTCAATTCCGCCCAGGAAGAGCTGCCCATCTTCACGGTAGTTATCCATAATGGCCCGGATGGCGGCAATGTCCCCATGTCGGATTTGCCGCTGTATTTCTCGGCGCCTTTGGATTTGGCCTTTGAGGTCTTTGAATTCGAAAATTTCAGCGCTTGTTAGAGAGTTCCTGGCTGCTTTTTCTCGAAAATGGTCGCAACGGGCCAATAATTCCTGATAAACCTCGTCGACCGGGAAGTTGACTTGCAGGCCGGTGGTCTTCATATCGGGGCTGACAAGCAGATTTTGGTACAGAGGACTGTTTTTGAACTCAATTTGTGCCCGTTTGCGATCTACGGTTGGCGATTCAAGAGTTTGTATGCCGGTGGTTAGCTCCTTGATCGGCACGGGAGGACTTTCCAGCAAGGGGGCATCCAGTATGGAAACTACCGAAGTGACCCGCTTCGTCTGCTTTAAGTCATCGCGCAGTCGGGCAAGTTTTTCCAAGGACTCATTTGAAAACAAATCGGCTTTGGGGGAATATGTTATCAGCAAATAATCATATCCACCATATCGCGCCTCAATCAGTCGTGAGTATCGCAAGTCTTCATCGGTCTCAATAATCAGCGTTTCGGTCGAAGCATCAAGTCTGAAATCTGCTGCCTTATAGCCCAGAAAGGAAATCACCATCAGTATGATGAGTATAACGGTTCTCGGGTACTCGAGAACAATGCGATCGTAGAAATGGGTAACCATGGAGTGAAGTTTAACCATACGATTGTTTATTTCAAAAGACAGTGTTTTTAGTTGTTGACCGATTTTTGCATTTTCTGCAGAAGGTCGTCAAAAGTGCCATTCTGCAAAATCTCATTGAATTGAGACCGGTAACTGCGGATAATGCTGACGCCCTGAATCTCAACATCATAAATCTTCCAGGTATTGTTGGATGAATAAAGCTTGTACAGCATGGAAATTTTCTTGCCTTTTGAAATTAGAAGGGTGGGCACATGAACTTTTTTCTTGACCGCTACCGGTGACTCGTAAATGATCTTTTCATTGGTGTAGGCCGTCAATTTATTCAGATAAGATTGCCGCAGGCGTTTAATAAATTGTTCGGTAAATCTCTCCTTTTGGCTAACGGATAGACCCGGCCAGTACTTTTTCCCCAAAGAGAGTTTGGCCATAAGTTCAAAATCGAACATGGGGGAAACGATTTCAATGACTTCACTTTCTTTTGCCTGCTGCGATAGATCTTCTTTTTGCAAAATCGTAAATACGGCATCAAGGTTGCTCTTTATAAATTCTTCAGCAGCACTTTTTTCATGTCCCAGAACCGTCTGGTTTAAAAGCAGCAAACTAAATACAGTATAAAGAAATACTTTCATCATCTATTCCCGCAACCGTATGTTTCAATCTCTTTCTGAATGCCTTTACATGAAGGATTACACACCATTCTGTGGAAGGCAAGCCTTTTTGGCGGAGGGGGTGGTGCCGGATTTAGCTGTCGTTTAGCATATTGAGTATAAACTTACTTTAACCAAAAATCTAAGACCTAAAACAGCGCAAAAATGGCTGAATGCAGCAATATTGGATTGAACAATAAAGAAAAATTATGAAGGAAAGCACTTTGCGAACGCCATCATCAGCTTGGGTGGGCCTTTGATTCGAAGCTTGCGACTGACTAACGCCACTGGCAGATTCTTTTCTTTGGCCAGAAAGTCCAGCCAGGTGCGCGTATCTGCTTGAATGTGAAGATCCGGTGTATCAACATGCCCTTGCTTAATTTCAAGAGATTTATTTTTAATGACGACTGTAGCCTTTAAGTTTTCTTCTCCCGTAAATGTAAAATGATAGGTCACATCCATCCCTTCGGCTTGATCCCTTTGGAATACAACCGGCAAACTATCAAGAAAGTTTTGAGCGGATTTTGGCCGGAGACCATTGCCGACACGTCTGATCGTTTTATGCGGATACCGTCGCGCAACATGCGCTTCCGAATCAGATCCAGGGATAACGTAAACAGACTCTTCTTTGTTTTGCAGCGGTTTCACAACCTCCTGCACGTAAGTTTTGCGATCTGTCACATAAGCCCCAATGCGCTCCTCGCCGGCTGGGCATACCGCCAGGCAATAGGATGACTTGTTACAGATTCCGTAACTCAGACTTTGCCACATAGAAACAGTTTCCGCATCAGCCACCTTCTTGCGATATTCGCGAACCTTTTTACTGGACACGATGTTTTCGACCCAGTCTGAAAAACCGCCCAAGCGGTCACGATAATTATGGGTGAAGCAGTTTGAAAATTGGAAATTACCATCATTTCCAATAGCGCCAACTGGACAAACGGCCGCACATAGTTTGCATTCTATACACGGATTGAAGTCTAAAGGTTTGTCATAGGCTGTGGCCTCGCGATCAATTAAAACGGTGTTTAACAAAACAAAATTTCCGAACCGAGGGTGCAATAAATTGCGGTTGTGTCCCAAATGCCCCATACCTGCTGCCACTGCAATCGGCTTATGTGCAACCGGCCACATCTTGCCAGGCCATTTATCCAAGTCCATTGGAAATCCACAGGCAAAATTTGATGCGCCAATGCCTTGTTGAGATAGAGCCCGAGTCAGCTTCCGTGCGATTCCATCAGCTTCTTTCTGTGTGATTATAAATTCAAGATCCCGCACAGCCTGGGATAGGCAACGAATATTTTTCGGATTTAGTCGCGAAACGAAGCTTACCAGCGTTTTGGCCCATGGAAATAGGTCCAGGGTATCGGCCCGATAATCGCTGAGTTCGGGACGATTGATGTCAACGAGCCCGACATCATCAGCACCGGCATCCAGCACCTTCTGTTTTAACCATTCTGCATCGACGATATCCGGTGCTTGGGACGCAGGGATCGTGTCAATTTTTTCTCGGTATCGTTTAACGGTTGGATGGTCTTCAAGATTCATCGGAGGACCTCCTTGGGATAAATTGGGGTTAATGGTTCAACTTATACTATAATTATCTGTATTTAAACCATAAAGACATTCTCCGGTCGAACGCTTGTGCTTGATCTGATTTTACTGCCCCAAAGATAAGGGTCATCGCCATTCACCCCGGCATTGACATGCAGTCCTGAATCTCCAAAATATAAAACAATCATAATTACTTAAATCCTATTGAAAAGATACGATTTCATTAAAGTTTTTGGCTCGAGAGCCGATTAAAAAACTATCGGAAGCAGGTCCGTTGATAAACCAAAAATAGAAAGTTAATTCTATTTTGAATGTAGATCAGTGCTCAGGTGACAACGGTTCGCCCATTTTCCTGCCACTTGTTATTTAAAACCTGGGGGGATTGGATGCCTCCCACAATTCAAGCTGCATTAACAATAACATAGGTGGTTATTTGCCGGCACTATGCGTCGCGTTTTAAACCGTTTAGATTGGAATTTACGTTAATTTAATATGGATATCGCTACCATCATTGGCCTGATAGGCGGCACAATATTAGTTCTCATATCCATCCTTATGGGTGGTCAGGCCGTTATCTTTCTGAATATACCCGGAATACTGATAGTTGTGGGTGGCACGCTGGCCACCTGTTTCATCAAATTTTCGATGAAAGAGGTCATCAACTCTGTAAGGGTCGTAATGAAGGCTTTCAGGGCTAAAATTCAGTCACCCGAAGAAATCATGGAAAAAATGGTATCGCTTGCCAGAATCGCCAAGGAAAGTGGACTGATTGCCCTGGAAAATGAAAAACCCGATGATGAATTTACCGCCAAGGCTTTTCAGTTTTTAGCAGACGGCTTTAACGAAGAGCGGGTTGAAGAGCTTCTAAAACAGGATTTAAGATCGACCATATCACGCCACACAACCGGCCAAAAAGTGTTTAAAGGTATGGGGGCATCGGCACCGGCCTTTGGGATGATTGGAACCTTGATCGGATTGGTGCAGATGCTGGCCAACATGTCCAACCCCAATAACATCGGACCGGCCATGGCAATCGCCCTGCTCACCACTTTGTATGGTGCCTTGCTTTCCAATCTCGTCTTTCTGCCCCTGGCAGATAAATTGGCCCTTCGAACCCAACAGGAGCAGGAGACGAAAAGCCTTATCATTGATGGCGCGCTGGGTATCTGTCGCGGTTTATCCGGGATGGTGCTCGAGGAAACGCTAAAGGTTCATCTTTCGCCAAAAGAGCGCTTGAAGGTAGTGCCGTCTAAAGCCAAAAAAGCTCAGGCATCTTAATGGCAGAGGACATCCAGATAAATAATCAGGAAGAAGAGGGGGCACCGGCCTGGGTCGTCACCTTTGGCGATCTGATGAGCCTGCTGCTGTGTTTTTTCGTCCTGATGCTGTCTTTTTCGGAGATGGATCGTAAAAAGTATCGCGTTATCTCCGGTTCTATGAAAGAGGCCTTTGGTATTCAGCGTAAGATTCCGGTCTTTGAATCGCCCAAAGGGCAGAAAATGATATCCCGCGAGTTTGATCAGGCCATTGCACTGGCTCGCATCGAAGAAGAAATCGTTGATCCTTTAAGAATGGAGCTCAAGGGCAAATTCAAGGACCTGGAAGATAAGGTCAAAATAGTTATGACCGAAAAACTAGTCAAAATCCTTTTGATGGGAGAAACCACGTTTGATACCGGCAAAGCTGACATTCGCCCCGAGTACAAGCCCCTGCTGAAAAAAATTGGATCGCTGATTGAAAAAACAGAAGGTGATATCATCGTGGCCGGTCATACCGACAACGTGCCGCTGAAAGGCGGGCGCTTCTACTCCAACCTCGGGCTTTCGGGCGCAAGAGCCGGTTCGGTGGCGGAGTTTTTGCTCACCAACAGTTCGATTAAATCTGAACGGGTGTCTACCATGGGCTTTGGTGAATTTCGTCCCCTGGCACCCAACGGCACCTCCGAGGGCCGACAAAAAAATCGGCGCGTTGAAATTATCCTCAGCATATAACTACGAATGGTTGTCTTTATGGAAAATGGGATTAAAATGATCAGCCGGCTTGTTTTCGCTACCATCATATTGATGCTGCTGTCGCCGCTGTCTTTGGCTGATACGATTGTCTTAAAAAACGGTCAGTCCATTGTTACCGACAAAATAGATCAGCACGAAGAAGATATTATTTTTTATTTGCAGGGGTTAAAAATGCGGGTTTCCAAGTCGATGGTAGTGCGCATCGACAAAACCAATGCAGCCTCAGTTGCCCCACCGGCCAGGGTAAAAAGAAAAGCGGCTACACCTAAACCACCGTCTAGTAAGATTGTGAAGGCTGAAAAAGCAATCAAAACCAATCCACAGCCGACTCAAACGCTATCCGGCAAAAATGCCAAGCAGAAAAAGGCTTTACACCGAAGCACGCGGGTTGAAAAAAAGATAAAGATCGATCCTCAGCCATCCGAAAAACAAACCCTTACGCAAACGGAGAAAATTCAGTCTGAAACCCGCTCTTGCGGCCTGCTGAATTTACGCTGGGGCATCAACCGGTCGGCCATAGGGATGATGCAGGAAATCGACACCGGAAGCGACCAGATGGACCTCAAAGAATACGTCCGCAAAAACGAAGACCTGAAATTGGGTGACGCCCAGTTGGATTCGATCGTTTATGCATTCTGGCGTTATCGGTTGTATGCGGTGACAATCTGGGTCTCCGGGCACGACAATTATCTGGCACTCCGCAGTGAGATATTTAACCGGTTTGGCGTCGGCCTCAAAAGCGAGAATCATCCCGATCGCTACTTGTGGTCCGACATCCACAGCGACCGAATGCTTAAGTATGTTGAAGCGAATCAAACCGGTTTGTTCTGGATGCGATCAAAAGATCTAAACCGCAAATATCAATTATCTCAGCTTAAGGCACCCTCTACGGTTTTAAAAGCCATGGAAGCAAAAGCGTTAAGGGCAAATTAATCTGTCTATCCACACACCCAGCAACCGCACATCAGCACATTCTCTTCTAATCAAGTTACCCAAACCCGCATTCAATTATACATATATTGCACGGCAAGAGTTTTGAACTTAAGGTTTACAAACGCCCCTGCCTTGCTTAGATTTATTTACAATTGTTCATTTCATTTGAGTGACGCACATGCATATCCATACACTGCAAAAATGGCAGCACCACCACCGCTATAACATTGATGATGACCGCGGCGAGCGCAATACCCGCCGGGTAATTATGCTGACCCTGTCGATGATGGTCATCGAAATCGCGGCAGGCTATATGTTTGGCTCTATGGCACTGCTGGCGGATGGCTGGCACATGGGAACCCATGCGGTGGCGCTGAGCATTACCGCCTTTGCGTACTATTTTGCGCGTAAAAATTCAGATAATCCCAATTACAGTTTTGGCACCGGTAAAGTCGGCGTCTTGGGCGGTTTTTCCAGCGCGGTGGTGTTGGCTGTGATAGCCCTGCTCATCGGCGTTGAATCTGTTCAGCGGCTGGTTTCTCCCCAGCCCATCCGCTTCAATGAGGCCATTTTAGTGGCATTTGTCGGTCTGGTGGTCAATGTCATCAGCGCCTTTTTATTGCAGGAAAAACATCATCATCACCATGGCCATTCTGACCATGATCATAGCCACCAACAAAAATTTCGCGATCACAACCTCAGGGCTGCCTACTTTCACGTGCTCGCCGACGCCCTCACCTCGCTGCTGGCCATCATTGCACTGTTTACCGGCAAGGCATTCGGCTGGGTCTGGATGGATCCTATTATGGGCATTGTGGGCGCAATCATCATCAGCCGCTGGTCTTACAGATTGCTGGTAGACAGCGGCAAGGTGCTGCTCGATCGCGATGTCAACCCGGAAGCCGTAGCGGAAATTCGATCCCTGATAGAGTCGGATGCGGATAATCGCGTGTCGGATCTGCATGTGTGGCGCGTGGGCACCCATCATCTGGCAGCGATTGTGTCCATCGTTACCCATTTTCCCAAGTCACCGGATCACTACAAAAACTTGTTGAAAGACTACGACGAAATTGTGCATGTCACCGTAGAGGTGAATCCAGCCGAAAGCGATCCGTGCCTTGCTGGACAGGAGCAACCCTCTTAGATTCCATTTTGTTGAATTTTTATCCCACCGGGTTCAAAAGTGCTGCTCAAAAGTTTAGAATTCTCCCCGGACCTGTGACCTTAATTTCCTTTGACATATAAAAATCAAGCCAAAACCCTTGACATTTAAATAGGTTAATATTAATTTAATATTAAACTATTTAACATAGAGGTATTATGGCAGCAAAATACAACGGACATAAAAATGAGCGCCGGGCGCTGAACACTTACGTCAAACTTATGCGGGCGGCCGAATCGGTGACCCAGCGCACCCACCAGCATCTATCGTCAAAAGGACTGACGTTAAGTCAGTTTGCCGTGCTGGAGGCGCTGTACCACCTGGGCCCCCTATCCCAGAAACAAATCGGACAAAAAATTCTTAGGAGCAGCGGCAACATTACCATGGTGGCCGACAATCTTGAAAAAAGTGGACTCGTCAAACGTAACCGCTCTGAAGTTGACAGGCGCTATTTCATTATCCATCTTACGAATCAGGGACATAAACTTATCAGCAGCATTTTCCCACGGCATGCCGCTGTGATTGCAGCAGAAATGAGCGTTTTGAGTGAAAAAGAACAGAATACGCTTAGCAGGTTGTGTAAAAAGATAGGACTTGGCAATAAAGCACACAGAACGAGCAAAAGGAGTGAACCATGAAAGTACTGATTGTTTTTTATTCCACATACGGACACGTTTATCAAATGGCAGAGGCGGTTGCTGAAGGCGTCAAAAAAGTGGCCGGCGCTGAAGTCGATATTCGGCGGGTACCGGAGACCTTGACGCCGGAAGTTCTCGAGAAAATGGGCGCGGTCGAGGCCCAAAAAACGTTTTCTCACATACCCGAATGCACGGTAGACGAGCTGGCCCAGGCCGATGCCGTTATCTTCGGCACACCGACCCGATTTGGCAATATGTGCGGACAGATGCGTCAATTTTTGGATGCTACCGGACAACTGTGGGCCAACGGTTCTCTGGTCGGCAAAGTCGGCAGCGTCTTTACCTGCAGCGCCACCCAGCATGGCGGTCAGGAGTCGACCATTCTGAGTTTTCATATCACCCTGCTGCATCACGGTTTCGTAGTGGTCGGCTTGCCCTATGCCTTTCAGGGCCAGATGCGCGTCGATGAGATTACCGGCGGTTCCCCCTATGGTGCCGCAACCATTGCCGGGGGAGATGGTTCGCGCATGCCTACCGAAAATGAGTTAGAGGGTGCACGCTTCCAGGGCAAACATGTGGCTGAAATCGCGTCAAAATTGAGCGTTTAGTCAGCGACTTTGATGATAAATATCGGAAGGGGAAAAATATGACATATCATGTGAGAAAAATGGCGCGTATCATCGAGCCTCGACCGGTGCTTGAAGGCGCCGGCGTGCGATTGATCAGAAGTATTGCCACCGCTGAGCTGGATCATGTCGATCCATTTTTGCTGTTTGATCATTTTGGATCCAGCAATCCTGATGATTACATGAAGGGATTTCCCATGCATCCGCATCGTGGGATTGAAACCGTGACGTACATGATACGAGGGCGTGTTAACCATAAAGACAGCATCGGCAATTCAGGCAGCATCACCGACGGCGATGTCCAGTGGATGACGTCTGGTCGGGGTATTTTGCATGAGGAAATGCCCCAACAGATTGAAGGTGAAATGAAAGGCTTTCAGCTATGGGTTAACCTTCCGGCAAATCTCAAAATGACCGCCCCGCGCTATCAGAATATTACCTCAGAGCAAATACCGGAAGTTCAGCAAGATAATGGCGTCATCATCCGGGTAATCGCCGGTGAAGTCAATGGTGTCAGCGGACCGGTAAAAGAAATCTATGCAGAACCGATCTATCAAGATGTATCCGTACCCCCGGACAACTCATATTCACAGGCAGTTGCCAGCGACCACGCCGCCATTGCTTATGTATTCGAAGGTGAAGGCGATTTTGGTAAAAATGGTGGTGGCCAGGAATCGGTAGTTGGGCACCCACGTCTGATTGTCTTTGGAGATGGGGATCTGGTATCGGTGCAGTCAGGAAATCAAGGCGTAAGGTTCCTGCTGATTGCCGGCAAACCTTTAAACGAACCCATCGTGCGCTATGGGCCGTTTGTGATGAATACTCAGGCAGAGATTCAACAAACATTAAATGAAATTAGGAACGGCACATTTATAAAGACAGATTAGCTGGCGGGCCCGTTTGCAGGTAGATCTATTAGCACGCCGCTTGAACGCCTTAATGTATAAAATCAAGATGTGAAATCCCGCATTATGCGGGGACCCTCGGACAAGACCTGAAGTCTTGAAGTCAATTCCAATAAAACTCCAGATCATTAACAAATTGATCTAAGGATTTGTAAATGATTTACGGTAAAACAATAAAAGAGATTATCATTCTGGTGGGTGTTTCGGTGTTGTTGGCGCTGGTGGTCAATCATCTGTCGCCGAGGGGTATTGCCCTGGTGGGCCAATGGGACACCGCCACAGGGGTGATTACCGCCCAGGCCGCAGATCAAAATAAATATCGCATTGCGGAAATTGACCAGGTAACCGAGGCCGCCAAAATATTTTATACCGGTGATACGCTTTTTGTAGATGCCCGCTCGGCGGAAGACTATGAAAAAGGACATATCCCGGAAGCCATATCATTGCCAGTGGGACGATTTGATCAACGAATTGAATTGTTTATGAATCAGTTCCCGCCGGATCAACCCATCGTTACCTATTGTTCAGGCCGAACCTGCGAGGACAGCCATCAACTGGCCGAGTTACTTTTGGAGGCCGGGTTCACAGAGGTGCGCGTTTTTATCGACGGCTTTCCGGGTTGGGAAGCAGAGGGCTACCCGATTGAATAATTTTACGCTATCCATCATCAATAATAGCTGGATCGAACTGGCGGCCCGCTGGATTTTGGGATTGACCTTTATCTATGCCAGTATTCACAAGATCATCTCGCCGGCGGAGTTTGCCAAAATTGTATATGGTTATGACCTTTTTCCACATGCGTTCATTAATCTGATTGCCATCATCATACCGTTTCTGGAGTTGGTTGCTGGCTTGGCATTGATTGGCGGTATTTACCCGCGCTCGGCTGCCTTTGTCATTGTGGGTTTGCTGCTCGCCTTTATGACGGTTTTAACAATTAATTTGATTCGCGGTCATGAATTTGATTGCGGCTGTTTTGCAGTCAGCCAGAACGAAAATTCCGGTTCTGCCAGAGTAACCCTGGTCCGCGACATCATCTACTTTATCCTGGGTCTGCAAATTGTTCTATTTGATGGTCACCGTAGAACCAGCTTTGGCCGTCTGAGCTCTCAAAAATAACCAAAGATGCCTGCCTGGCGTCCGCCCAGTGGTAGATGAGATAAAATAATTTTACTAGGACAAGCGGCTTCTAAATTTCTTTAATAGCAGGCAGTGGAAATACATGGTTTCCGCTGCCTTTTTTTATTGACAAAAGTATAAGATATCTTTTATATTCAATTAATCAATTGAATACTTAAGGAGTGCATCATGAAAAATCCGAATCGGGCTTTCAAGGATGCGATTTATGAGCAGTTTGCACGTATCGGCAAATCGGTTTCCAGTCCGAAACGGCTGGAACTTTTGGATCTACTATGCCAAAGCCCGCGCACCGTAGAGGCCTTGGCCAAAGAATCCGGCTTAACGGTTGCCAATGCCTCTCAACATCTACAGATTCTGCGCGCTGCTCGCCTCGTGGAGACCGAAAAAAAAGGCTTGTACGTTATCTACCGTCTTGCCGACCAGACGGTTTGTGAATTTTTCCGCGTTATGCGTGTACTTGCTGAGAGCCGGCTGGCGGAGGTGGAACAAATCAAGCGTCGCTTTCTGGAAGGAAAAGAAGGAATGGAGCCGGTAAACCGTGAGGCGCTTCTCGAGCTTGTCCGTAAGGAGGCAGTGACAGTCTTGGATGTACGTCCTGTAGAAGAATACAACGCCGGGCATATTCCCGGGGCCTTATCCATCCCCATTCAGGATTTAAAAGCAAGCCTGTCCAAGTTGCCGCACGATCAGGATATTGTAGCCTATTGCCGAGGGCCTTATTGCGTCCTCTCGATACAGGCTGTTGAGATGCTGCGCGCCAAAGGCTTTCAAGCCATACGACTCGAGGAGGGAATCCAGGATTTGAAAGCCCTTGGATTTCTAATTGAAACGGCCGAAAGATTGACCGATGAAAGACGTTAAAAAATTAATAATCTCACTGATGGCTGTCGCCATCACGATGGGTGTTATCTGGAACGCAAACCGGACTGTTCCTCCAAAAGAGGCCACCTGGGATGATGTTAAGAGCGAGGCCACTCAAGGTGGCTACCAACTGATAACCACGGATGAATTATTCAGGCAGTATAAGGAGGATCCGGAATCTCTGCTTCTGGTGGACACTCGTCAGGAATGGGAATACCGCACCGGACATATAAAAGGCGCCGTCAATTTCCCGATGGAGCCGACCTGGCTGTCCCGCTGGCGTAAAAAAGGCGCTCTTGAAAAATTGCTCGACCCGGACAAATCTCGTTTCACCATATTTTACTGAGCGGGGCTGGCATGAGCCCGTAGCGACTCGGCGGCCCGGGTGGCCGTAAAACTGGGTTATCAAAACGTCTTTCGCGATCCCATGGGCTATCCGGAATGGCATTCCCGGAAGTTTCCGGTTGAAAGCTCCCCGGCCGGTCT
This sequence comes from Desulfobacterales bacterium, assembly GCA_030066985.1. NCBI lineage: Bacteria > Pseudomonadati > Thermodesulfobacteriota > Desulfobacteria > Desulfobacterales > Desulfobacterales bacterium. The sequence continues at coordinate 20,398 of JASJAN010000020.1, read as the reverse complement.
GTCTGAAACATCGCTGACCCCCCAACAATCCAAACCCTTACACGGCTGGGCCATTATCTGGACGCTACTGGGCATCTTTGCCGGCGGAATCGCACTGAATCTGACACCGTGTATCTATCCGCTGATTCCGATTACGGTTTCTTATTTCGGCGGCCAGCGCTCTGAGAGTCAGGGAAAGCTGGTCATCCATGGCGCCTGCTATATCGGGGGGCTGGCAACAACCAACTCTGTGCTCGGAGTAGTAGCCGCTCTGACCGGCGGCATGTTCGGCAGTTCACTGCAGCATCCCATCGTTCTCATTCTGGTGGCGTCTGTCCTGATCTTTTTTGCCACCAGCCTCTTTGGGCTCTGGGAAATCCGTCTGCCATATGCTTTATCGCAGGCAGCATCAAAGACATATACCGGCTACTTGGGCAGCCTCTTCATGGGGCTGACATTGGGGGTGGTTGCCTCTGCTTGTATCGGACCGTTTATTTTAGGCCTGCTGACATGGGTGGCGACGATTGGAAACCTATGGATCGCTTTTTCAATCTTTTTTACGTTAAGCCTGGGCCTGGGCCTTCCCCTCTTTTTTCTGGCTCTGTTTTCCGGACAGCTGAGCAAACTGCCTCGTTCGGGTGAATGGATGCTATGGGTCAAAAAGCTGCTCGGCTGGATTTTGGTGGGTATGGCGGCTTATTTTCTTCAGCCGTTATTATCTGAAACCGCAAGAATCTTTTTGCTGGCAGCGGTGGCGCTGGCAGCGGCATTGCACCTGGGGTGGATTGACAGGACCCGGGCCGGATTTCGCGCGTTCGAGTGGCTGCGGGTCGCTGCGGTAACAGTGGGGCTGGTGATGGCCACGATTCTAATCGGTTCATGGTTGCTACGCGGCCCCGGCGTGAGTTGGCAGCCCTATACGGAATCATTGCTGCTGGAAGCCCGGCAGTTAAAAAAGCCGGTGATCCTTGATTTTTATGCCGACTGGTGCGCCCCCTGCCGTGAGCTGGACAACGTCACTTTTCATGATTCTGAAATTGTCAAGCAGGCAGAAAACAATTTTATCATGATCAAGGTTGACCTCACACGCAAAGGTAACCCTGTTTATGAAGACCTTTTACGGCAATATAACGTTAAAGGTGTTCCCACGATTGTGTTTTTGGATCGGCAGGGCAATGAACGAAGCGGATTGCGCCTGGTGGATTTTGTGCCATCCGATCAATTTTTGGTGCACATGGCAGAAATTAGAAACTAGAACTTGAATTTGCACGAGCCCTGTTGAATCCCCTATGGGGGCCGCGAAGCAGCATTCAACAGGGCGAGTCGGAGGTTTTGGTGTGACTTGATCGTTAATTGGTCTAATTATCCGACTTACTTAATCTGCTGCTATTATAAATACTAAAACGTCTCATTAGTTTTAATGCAAGATTCAAGTCATAAAGGGAGGATTTTATGTTAAAGGTCATATTTTTCATGAACCTGCCCAATGGTAAACCCTGAAAGCACTTCAAAAAAATGATGCCCAGGTTGGGCGCAAAATACGATATCGAGATTGAAACAATAGAAAAACCAAAAGACGAATTTATGACCGACGAATATTTTGAGCTCGATCTGCCGGTGGCGCCAGCAGTGATGGTGGGTGATGAAATTATTGTTGAGGGAACCGATATTCGCAAAAGAAAATTGGAACAAGCGATCAACCGTCATCTGGAGCGCTTGCCATAAGCGGTGATGGTCGGCGCGTCAACCCGGCTCGCATCATGCGACTGACCACCAGATGGTGAAAGGGGCGAATCAAGTTAAAATACAGCGGGCCGGTCCAGTGTTTGTAGTGTACAATGGTGGCCACATGAAAGCGTTTGCGGTTTTCGGCTATAGGTTCGACGACAACGCCCAAAAAAGCTTTTAAGTGTTTATCTTGCGGTGTCTCGCTGACCCAATAATGTTCCTCTTTTGCCAATCGCACGGTAAAGAAGGTGACCACATCACCCACCACAAAGGACACATCATCCGGCTGCAGGCTCGGCAAAACTTCCGGTGCTTCGTGCGCCACTAATCCCAGGATCTTCACCAGAGCGCTCCGAATACGATAAAGCAACACAATCCACCAAGGATAGTAAGACAGCATTGACGCCACAAACCGACGCAATGATGTTTTGCCTTCGATGGTCTTAATATCGATATAGTTTGATCCCTCAAACAGCGGGGCTATTTCCGGGATGTCAACAGTGAAATTCATTTGGGCGGCAGGGTGTTGACAAAATCTTTGGCCTTGTTCAGCCAGGCTCTGAGTTGATCTTCGCTTTTAAAGCCCCGATCTTCAAGCATCACCCAACCTTTCATGGGTTTGCCGGTGATATCAAACGGTCGCGAATACGTCTTTTTTAACGCTTTGACAGACGCCTCTTCACCCAGCCGCAGGATGAGATAATCTTTATAAACCCCGCAAACCATGTTTCCATTCAGCAGGTGGCAGACCCCGCCGAACATTTTTTTGGCATCGGCATTTTTCCAGCGGCTGACAATCTTTCTGATCCGAGCATTGATCTCTTCATTATATGGCATCTGTTTTTCCTTTTTTGCAACCTTGATAAGCTAAGATGTACAAAAACTCATCAATCTCGCGAAGAATCGATGGCGATGTCAGAATATAGCTCGGTTTTTGCGTCGATCAAGGTCATGTTGTTTTCTGTAAGGCGCTATGCAAAGAGATTACCCGCATGGCAGATTGTGGCCTGATATTTGGGATGACCAGCAACCCATCCTTAGAATTTACTGACTTTGTATATGTAATCCCTAATACCAGGCCACAGGCAACTTGTAAATCATGGCGCCTGTACAAAAATTACATGGCCGCCTCATCGATTATTAGTCAAACCTTTGGTTCTTGCCTGCCTCAGACGGGTTAGATACATTTTTGATAAAGGTTCTGGTTACCAGATGGTAATTTAAGTTTCAACCCAGTAACCCCAGCTCACACCACGTGTTCTCTTCCAGAAATTTCAAACTATTCGTATCTCAGCCTAAGTTTTTAATAATTCATTAAATCTGATCCTGATTTTTAGAACCCGCCGTCTGCAACGCTGCCATGGCTTAAATCTTGCTCTTTTTCGCTCCGGGGAAATTTTCATTTTCAATTGTTTCTACATAATCAGACCGGCAGGGCAAAGCAAGACCAATTGGGCTGCCCAAGCCAAAGGAGGGGAATGGTTATGTTGCACAGCAATTTATTGAAATCCAAATTTATTCCACTAAAGATCTTTTTATTTGCAGTAGTTACATTATTTTTTTTGGCAAGCGCCGCTACAGTCTTTTGTGCCGAAATCCTTTTGATTACCGGCACAAGACCTTATGCTGGCGACGCTGCCATATTGGAAAATCTTGAAAGCCGAGGTTTCTCAGTTAGTGTCGTCTCAGACCGTGATGCCAGCATCAGCGATGCCCTTGAAAAAGACCTGGTGGTTATTTCTGAATCAGTTTACTCCAAAAGAATCAATACCACCTTTCGAAACCTCCCTGTTCCCATTATTGTATCCGAGCCCTGGCTATTTCATTACATGGGTATGGCCGGATCAACATATGGCACTGATTTCGGTAATGCCCGGCGTCGTTCCGCGATTACCTTAACCGAATTTCCGCACCAAATGACCGCCGAAATGACGGGTAGCGTCTCCATAACCTATCGGCGCCGGGCTTTGGCCTGGGGTTTGGCAGGCAAAGGGGCTATTAAAATTGCGACCTTGATCGATGATACCAACCGCTGTCCCATTTTTGCATATGATAAAGGAGCGCAGATGCCCGGTATGGTTGCGCCCGACAAGCGGGTCGGCTTTTTTTTGCACCGCAATACCGCAGCCTATCTGACACCCGAAGGCTGGGCATTGTTCGAGGCGGCGGTGGATTGGTGTTTGATGCCGGTTCCGCCGGTGCCGGTTACGTTCACCATTGTCAGTGATCAGAGCTGGAAAGCCTGTGCAGGTGAGGGATGTAACAACGTCAAGATATGGCCGGCAACCCCTGAAGCCCCTTCCCACTGGAAGCAGGCGGCGACCGGATTTGCGCATCTAAAGCATCCCTCAGAAATGCGCCCGGACACCGAAGCCGAAAAGATGTGGTTCTGCCCACCGGGGGTTGATCCGCAAAGCAGCAGTATTCCGTCGATGGCCTACTTTCATAAAACCTTTAATCTCCCCTGTAACCCACAACAGATTACCAAAGCGTTAGCATATGTGGCCAACCCGGGAAAATTGAGTTTGTATATTAACGGCCATCCCATTCTGGTGGAGGGCCCCACACTCGGTGAGGGCGGTAAGCCGCGCGTGTTCAACATTCGCCATGCTTTGCAAGAAGATCATAATGTCATTGCCATCGTCGCTCAATGCGGTGAGGCTGCTAAAAAGTATGTTTTCTTGGATATGGCCATCGAAGCGATGATGCAAGCCACAAATGATACGGCCTCCATGGATAAGACACTTCTGGTGGTGGGGCGTACACTGCCAAACTATAGCGACCGTCAAATCAAAATGCGCCTGGAACGTTCAGGCCACCTGGTTGAGGTTATCGATGACAATCAACTTGAACAGGCCGAAATGGCAGACCTGAAATTGATAGTCATTTCTGAATCGGTATGGTCGCAGTTGGTGGGTGAACGGTTTACGTCCATCGATATACCGGTGATTTGTTTTGAGTCCTATTTATATGATGATCTGAAAATGACCGCAGCACAGCCAAAGAAAGATTACGGGAATTGGCGGCGCCAGGACACGATTTATCTTAACACCGTGGATGAACCCATTGCGGCAGATCACCAGGGCCAGGTACGGGTGACTTCTCGCAGCAGAAGCGTCGGTTGGGGTATCCCGGCTAAATCGGCAACCATCATCGCTTTCCTGAACCGTTTTTCAGACAAGGCAACCATCTTCACCTATGATAAGAATGCCCAATTGGTGGACGGAATGCCTGCCCCGGCTCGACGCGTGGGCATGTTTCCGCATAAAAATTCAGCCAAATGGTTTACCGATAGCGGTTGGGCGCTGTTTGATGCAGCGGTTGTCTGGGCAACACAGGAATAACAGCCTCGTGTTCAAATTAAACTGCCGCAGCGGCAGCCCATCTGCTGTTGCGGCATTTAATTCAATGCTAGCGGGTCTGTTAAATCGCAGACCCGCCTGTGGGAGCGCTTGACGTCATTTGCATGCCCGGTGCATCAACCGGCCGTTCCAAAAAACCAAACTTTTTGTAAAAAGCACTTTTGCCTTTGGCGGCAAACAGCCAGATGACCCGGATATCCTGCGCACGGCAGTATTCGATTAACTTATTCAACAGGGTGCTGCCGATGCCCTGCCCCTGGCAGGCGGGGTTGACAATCAGATCACAGATCAGGGCATATAAAACCCCATCGGATATAATGCGCCCGAAGCCAACCAGCTGATTGTTCTCATAGGCAGAGAGCACATACCAGCTGTCGGAGATGGCGCGGTGCAGCTGCTGCGGGCTGGCTTTATAGGATTTGTTCCAGCCGGTGGTTTCAAACAGTTGATCGTAATCGTCGGCCGGTGGCGGTTGTTCATGATAGGCAATCACAGAATCGCTCATGATGACACCCCTATTGATGATCTCAAATCATTAAAACAACATTATGGCGAAAAAACATTTGATGTTCATAGGGCAGGTTGGCAGACACCATAATAAACTACACCATTATTTTCAATACCATTGAGATGTCTGGTATGGAACCCGTTACAGGGTGACATTAAGGCAGGTCAAATGCGCACATCAATCGATATAGGCTTGACAAAATGGCACATTACGATTGGGTTAAATCAAATGCTCCGTGACAAAATCAGGACCGGTCGTGACGGCTAGCTATCTTTTTTTTCCGATTGCTTGTCAGAAAGATATTCATTTAATTTCTGTAATTCTTTGTCTTCTGGATTGCTGAAGCTGGCGCCCACATGAATCTCTTCCCCGGTATCGCGCATGTGCTTGGCATTGCAATCGAAGTGCAACAAATCCGTCCGGCCGGGTACCTGCAGCTCAAGGCCGAATTCAGGCAATTTACCAACCGATGAAAACCGAACATCGGAACTCTTCGGGTAGGTGATTAAAGCACCGCCCAGAGACAGATCCAGCACAACCCCGGGCACTGCTTTTTGGGTTTGGCCTTCCGTGAAGGTTGTCTCTGTGGGTACCGTAATTTTTTTGCGATTAAACTGACGTCGCTCGACCCCGTAATCCGCGTCACTGAGAAATCCTTCCCGGGTCAAATAATCCATGATGATTTTGTCCATTAATGAGGCCACAGAGCGCTGCTCTTTGTTCGATGCCCGTTGAAGCGCCTCGCGGACTTTGCTGTTCATTCGCAGAGAATAGATTTTATCTTTTTTCATTGACTGGTTACCTCCCAACAAAAATAGCCGGACCACCGAAAATCTGGCAACCCGGCTATCCGCCTCCGACGGACCCGTGGCTTTCCGTCCCCATCTTGCGAAGGGTTTGGCTTTTTCAGGAAAGAAGGATTAAATTTAGACCAATTATATATCATATGCATTACAATGTCAATACATAAAATGGGGTTTTTATATCAGCTAGTCGACGGCAACCAACTATTGGTATAACCAGCATTTCACTATTATTTAATCCTTGGCGCACCTGTGATCATAGCCCAACAGGATCAGTTGACATTTTAAATAAGCAACTTAACTTAACGTCACCTAATTTTAATAAGATTAACAGTTGCGTTCAAAGAACGCTCAGAAATGGAGTATGCACGATGGCGTTTGAAACCAAAGAACAGGTTCTGGAACGGATAATGTCTCGCGAAAAGCCCTTATGTCCGCATTGCAGTGAAGAGATGAACCTATGGGAGGTCCCTCCGGTGTCTGTAGGCGATGGCCTCGGCTGGGGAACGCCTTATCTGTATATCTGCTTTAATGACAGCTGTTCTTGTTACGAGTCCGGCTGGGATCACATGAAGGAAAACTATGCTCAGAACGCTTCCTATCGCTGCATGAACTACCCAGGGACCGAAACATTTGAAATCATGCCGGTTTTCAGCAGCATGGGAGGCCGCGGCCAGGTCATCGATGACCAGGTAATAGCTGAGCAGGAAGCCCTTAAAGAAGCGACCAAAAAAGGATTTTCAATCCTGGCGGATTGCTATGTGAGCAAAGACGGGCCCCAGATTCTCAAAATCCTGCTCGATGTCACCGAGCCGGTTCGCGTCAGGGTTAAGGCCGCAGAGATGATCGGAGACATCGGTGAACTGGAAGCCATCGAGCCTATCCAGAATGTCAATTTCGGCAATCAAATTCTGCAGGAAACAGTCGAAAACGCTATTTCAAGTATTCACAAAAAATTCTATACCCGCGAATGCCCCTTTTGCGCCGAGATTATCAAGAAAAGGGCCAAAGTCTGCAAGCATTGTAGCAAGGATGTCGCCGGCCTCTAAATTGGCTTTAAAACCTCATCTTTTGCTCGATAACTGTGTTGCAAAAGGGCTAAAAATGCTCGCGTACTATCGTGTACGCTCCGCTTTTGACCCCTTTCGCGCCTTGTTATCAATCAAAATCTGATATTTTAAAGCCAATTTCATTTATTTTTTCATATCATTTTAATATATCTTTCCAGTAATATCTTATTGCCCTGAGCCAAGGGTAGGTTCTAAAAAAAGTAAGAAATTGAGAAAAAAAGTTTAAGGTTCTTGTTAAATTACCGATATTTATAGCATGAAGAAATTAGACCGCAGAAAATTCCCCAGGATAAAAGTCTGTAATCCGGTTGCCTACGATTGTTTGGACAAAGATGGTGTTCTGTGCGAGCAAAATATGGGAATTGCCCTGGACATCAGCCAAAACGGCATTCTGCTGGAAACTGCCCAGATGATTCAGCAAAAGAATATCTATCTGGTATTTGTTGACCTGGAAGATAACATGACCCGGATCATCGGAAGGGTGGTTTTTTCCGTCAAGAACAAAGACGGAAATTACAAAAGCGGAATCAATTTTCAGGGCGAATCCGATGAAAACATCGCCTTTGCAACTCGTTTATTTCAAGCCTATCAGCAATTTGAATCAGAGCCCATTGTGATCAATGGCGCCCGAGTTTAATTTCCAACCTATTTTTGAAACCGTTCGCCTTGCGCCCTACGTCAAATTTCGGCTCACATTAACGTTCATGCTGTCATAGGTTCGAAAAATTAAGCCTTCGCGCTCCCGTTTTGCTTCAGGAAAGGGCTGCAGGTTCAGCTTGTTAAGCTGCTCGTGAGCCTGTTCTTTTGAAGGAATGGCTTCCAGCCCCTCTGCCAGCTTACGGCCGGAAACCGTATCCAGCACAATTGCGGTTTTCCCGTCAGATACGACACTCAGCGGAATTTGAGCATCCCCCACAAGCCGGGCAGCCGCTAAAATTTCTCTTTCCCGTGAGCCTAAAGAAGCCGCGGCACATTTTATGGCCATAAATCGGCTGGCGCCGCCATCGAGGCTGACCACAAGGTCTATTTGCGAGCGGTAGGTTTCACCTGCAACGCTGATTTCAAGGTCAACATCGACTTCGATATCTGCTTTGGCATACCCTTTTTCATTGACCAAGAATTTTTCCACCTTCTGCCTGTTTTCCTCAGCCCCGACATTGGGAATTTCCTTACCGGTCACAAAATCGGTTATCATGGAGTAGGGTTTTAGCGGTTTTATCATCTCAACATTTCACCACAGAGCTCACAGAGAACACAGAGAATTAAGTTTAAATTAATGCGTTCACCACGGGCTCCCCGATATAAGTGCATTTTCTTATTTGTTTGAGTTTTGCAGCTTTTTCAGAATCGGGGTTTCAACTCGTTTGGCATCCACCCACAGGCCCTCGAGGTCGAAGAACTCACGCACCGGCTCGTAGAATATATGAATGACCACATCTCCGTAGTCCATTAGCACCCAGTGGCCCTCGCCGGTGCCTTCAACGCTGAGGGGTTTGATTTTATGCTTTTTTAAATGGTCAATCGCCGCGTCTGCAATTGCGTTTACCTGGCGGTTGGATTGTCCGCTGCAGATGATAAAAACATCGGCGATGGAGGTCAGGTTCTGGACATCCAAAACCACTAAATTCAATGCTTTCTTTTTCGTTACTGCTTCTATGAACACATCAAGCGCAACAGCCGCGTCTCTGCTCATGTATAGAGTCCTTTTTGATGTATATATTCTGCTACCGGGGCGGGAACCCAATTGTCGATGCTTTGATTTTGTTTAACAGCTTGCCGGATTTGTGTCGATGAAATATCCAGCGCCTGGACATCACAGACGTAAACAGTCTGCCTGCCTTCTGAAATGAAGGCCTTTTGAGTTTTTGAAAACCGGTATTCCGCCGCTATTTTAAAGGTAAGGTATTCCTGCAGGATTTTCCAGCCCTGCTGTATATTTTGATTCGGATGTTGGGGACGCCCCATGATGATCATGGGAATCTGCTCGAGTAATTCCCGGTAAGATTTCCAGGTATCAATTTCAAGGAAAGCATCCAGTCCCATAACCAGAAATATGCTGGCATCATCAGACTGGGTGCCTTTAAAATGGTAAACCGTATCAATTGTGTAGGATGGCCCGCTGCGCTGCAATTCGACATCCGAAACGGTTATACCGCCATTGTCGCCGATTGCCAGGCGGATCATCGCAAGACGGTCATCGGCACTGGCCACCGCTACGGGTGTTTTATGCGGCGGCAATGCGGCTGGAATCAAAAAGATATGATCCAGGCTATAAATGTTTTTAACCTCTGATGCAGCCCGCAGGTGCCCCCGATGAATGGGGTTAAACGTGCCGCCGAATAATCCAATGCGCATAGTTTTTCAATACCATATCCATTGAGTCCGAATCAAACAATTGCTTATACAGTTGTTATATGCCTGGCTCAGACCGCTCTTGTCCCATCACCTTTCGTCCGATTTATCCAGTAGCTCAATGGTTTGTGACATCAGGCGCTTGACGCCCTGGTTTTCTTTAGCCGAAATCAAAAAGACCGGTTCCGGATCCAGTGCGGCAACAAAAGCTTCTGCCGCCTCAGGGGCACCCGGCAAATCCATTTTGTTGAGGGCCACAATTTGCGGCTTTTCGGTCAATTGCGGATTAAAGGAAGCCAATTCCCTATTCACCGTTTTAAGGTGATTGCGCGGATGTCGCGGATCAATGGCTGCGGCATCGATCAGATGAATTAAGATGCGGGTGCGCTCAATATGCCGCAGAAATTGAGTACCCAGACCGGCCCCCTGATGGGCGCCTTCAATCAAACCGGGAATATCGGCAACCACAAACGGGTCGCCCCATTCGGTTTCGACAACACCCAGTGTGGGAGTTAGCGTAGTAAACGGGTAATTGGCAATCTTAGGGGAAGCGGATGAAATCACGCTGATCAAAGTTGATTTGCCGGCGTTGGGCAGGCCGATGATGCCAACGTCAGCCAAGAGTTTGAGCTCCAGTTTCAGATGGCGGATTTGTCCGGCTTCACCGGGTTGAGCAAAACGGGGTGTTCGATGGGTGGATGTTTTAAAGCGCGCATTGCCCTGGCCGCCCCGGCCGCCTTTTACGACCGTATAAGATTCACCGGCAGAAATAAAATCCTTAAGAACTTCGCCGGTAGCGGCGTCTTTGACAAGGGTGCCGGGTGGAATTTCGATGATCAGGTCCGGGCCGTTTTTCCCGGTCTTTTGCTTGCCCTGACCATGAGCGCCATTTTTGGCTTTAAACTCGCGTTTGAATTGAAAGGGATAGAGGGTGCGGCGGCGCAATGAACTCTTTAAGATTACATCTCCGCCTTTTCCGCCATCACCGCCGTCCGGGCCGCCGCGGGGAACATGTTTTTCACGTCGCAGACTGACGCATCCCCGCCCGCCATCACCGGACTGCAAGGTGATTCGTGCTTCATCAATAAATTTCACTCGGCATATACGCTGACTTTTTTGCGTGAGCGACCGACTCTTTCGTAGGCAACAATGCCGTCGATCTTGGCAAAGAGGGTATAATCCTTGCCGATGCCGACGTTATCCCCCGGATGAATCCGGGTTCCCAATTGGCGTACAAGGATATTACCGGCTTTAACCTTTTGGCCGCCGTAGCGTTTAACACCACGCCGTTGGGCGTTGCTGTCGCGCCCGTTTTTGGAACTTCCTGCTGCTTTTTTATGAGCCATGGCTGCTGCTCCTTACGATATGTGTCAATATTTTTGGATGCTTCGTTAGCTTTTGTCTTTGGGTTTCGTCGCCGCTTTCTTGGGAGCCGCTTTTTTAGCGGCTGCTTTCTTGGGGGCTGCCTTTTTGGCAGCCGCTTTCTTTGGAGCTGCCTTCTTGGGCGCAGCCTTTTTGGCAGCCGCTTTCTTGGGGGCTGCCTTGGCCGCGGGCTTTTTGGTCTCTTTTGGCTTGGCCGCAGCTTCCGGCGCCTCAGCAACCTTTGCTTCAGGCGTCGCTTTCTTCTCCACGGGTTTTACTTTTTCGGCCGCAGGTTTCTTGGCGTCGCCTTCAGGTGCAGCCTTCTTGCCGGCCTTTACCCCTTTGGCTTTGATGCTGACTATTTTAATATCCGTGTATTGCTGCCGATGCCCTTGCTTGCGGCGATAGCGTTTGCGGCGCTTATATTTAAAAACAATAATTTTTTTTGCTTTGCCTTGTTCGACAATTTGACCTTCCACCGTCGCATCAGCCAGAACGGGTTGGCCGATATTGACATCGGTTCCGTCGGAAATCATCAAAACCTGGTCAAATGTCACCGGGCTTCCGACCTTACCTGAAATCTTCTCAACCCGCAGCGTTTCGCCTTCTTTAACTTTATATTGTTTGCCGCCTGAAGTCACTACCGCGTACATTGAATTTGCCTCCTTAAAAATGTCCGACTTTTCCATCATCCTAAAACCACGAATAATTAATCTTTCAGATAAATTTGTCAAGAAAAAGTTGAATTTTGATGCAGAATAAACATATTATCGATGGACGGTTTCAATCGTATAAATCTAAACGGTACAGGAGTATAAAGAAATGTTTATTGCAAGCTTGGGCCAGGCAGAGGATATCGATACACAGCAGGCGGTTGAGGCTGCGGTCAAACAGTGCCGGCAGCATCTAAACGGCCATATGCCGCAGGCCGGAATCGTTTTTGCCGGCATCAATTTTGATCATCGGCTGATGCTTGACCACATCAACAGCAGTTTCCCGGACTTGGCGCTAATCGGCTGTACCACCTCCGGCGAATTTTCATCCAGTTACGGGTTCAGCGACGATTCGATCGCCCTGATGGTCTTCTACTCAGATCAAATTGAAATCAACGCCGGGATCGGCCGTCGTTTATCGGAAAATCCAGATGCTGCGGTTAAAAGCGCCGTCAAACAGGCCAAAAAGGGATTGACCAAACCGGCATCAATGTGTTTGGCGTTGCCTGACGGGTACAACCGCTCATTTGATCCGATTATGAAAAGGCTCAATCAGGAGCTCAGTCATGGCTGCCCGGTTTTTGGCGGTGCTGCCGGCACCCTCTGGCATGAAAAAGATATTATTTATCAATTTTATAAGGATGAAATTTTGCAAGACGCCATCCCGATTATGGTATTCGGCGGACCGCTCGAATATGCATTTTCGATTGCCAACAGCTGGAAACCCGTTGGAAAGCGGGCCAGGGTTACCGCGGCAGAGGACCGTACCGTTAAAAGAATCGAAAATATGACCGCAATCGAATTCTATCAACATTACCTGGGTGATCATACAGAGCCAGCCCGCGAATTCGTTCTGGCGGTGTTCGAGGAAAACAGCGAGCGTTCTTACTTGCGCGCCCCGATAATTTATAACCCGGATGGCAGTATTACCTTCTCGGAATCAATCCCCGAAGGCTCGACTGTTCAGCTGACCGAGGCCATCCGTGAATTTTTAATTGATGATACCAAAACATCTGTAAAAAAACTGATGGCTGACGATTGCGAATTTCAGCCGACCTTCGGATTAGCCTTCTCGTGCGCATTTCGCAAAGATGTTTTGGGCACTCAGGTCGGGGAAGAACTCAAAATTTTGCAGGACCACCTGCCGGCACAGTTGCCGCTGAGTGGATTTTATTCATTTGGTGAGATCGCTCCTCTGGTCAAAGGCCAGGATAGCTTTTTCCATGGGGCCACCCTGGTCACCCTGCTGGTCGGTCAGGGTAATGGAGAAGTTTTAAAACGCGATGAGGCCGAATTTTTGCGGCCACTCGGCATTGAGCCATCAAAAGCGGCCGAAAGTCATCAGGATGAGCAGCAGGAGATTGCGCAGCTAAAGCAAGCCAATGAATTCTTGACGAGAAAACTGAACCGCTCAGAAATCTATCGCCAGCGCTTGGAGGAGATTAAGGATTTCAATTCGCGCATGCACCATACAATCATCCAGGAGGTCGAGGAGGCCCGCCAGGAAATTCAGCAAAAAGAAGCGGCCTTACGAAAAAGCGAGGAAAAATACCGTCGCATTGTTACCACTGCCGGCGAAGGCTTTATTTTAATGAATCAAGATCTGGTCATCACGGATGCCAATCAGGCCTACTGTCAGATGATCGGCTACGCCAAAAATGACATTATCGGCAAAACACCATTAGATCTGGCAACCGACGATTTTAAACAATTTATGCAGATCAACCAGGAAAAAATTCTGTCCAAAGAATACCGCCGGTTCGAATGCTCTCTGGTTGCCAGGGACGGCAGAATCATCCCGGTCCTTGTTCACGGCAATACGTTACGCGACGATAGCAATAACATCATCGGGAACATGGCTTTTGTGACCGACATGACCGAACAAAAAAAGGCGCTGGCGCTGGCGGCCGAGGTTCAAAAAAGTCTTCTTCCCCAGGCAAGCCCCCAGGTTCAAGGCCTCGATGTGGCCGGCAAAAATGTCTCCTGTGAGGAAATCGGTGGGGATTATTTTGACTTTCTGGGAAAAAAAGAATATCCCAACGCGCCGTTTAGCATCGTGGTGGGTGATATTACCGGCCACGGAGTGGATGCCGCGTTGCTGATGACCTCAGCGCGCGCCTTTTTGCGCATGCGCGCCGCACAGTCCGGAGATATTTCTGACATCATCTCTGAAATGAACCGTCATTTAGCCCTGGATGTTTTGGATACGGGACGCTTTATGACCCTATTTTATATGACCATCGACCCGCAAAATGAGCATCTTCAATGGGTGCGTGCCGGCCATGATCCGGCCGTCCTTTTTGATCCGGCCCAAAATACATTTGAGGAATTAGCCGGCACCGGTATTGCCTTGGGGGTCAAAGATGATTTTCGATATGAAGCCTATAATAAGACCGGGCTTTCCGATGGGCAGATCGTTGCCATCGGCACAGATGGGATCTGGGAGGCCTGCAACCCCAATGGGGAAATGTTCGGTAAAAAACGATTTCAGAAAGTGATCCGGGATTGTTCAAAAGAAGACGCCAATCATATACTGGGCGCCGTTTATGATGAGCTGGACCATTTTACCCGGGGGCTCAAATCTGAAGATGATATTACACTTGTAGTCGCAAAAGTCCAAAACTGAATTTTGAATGAAAAGTAATGAGAAATAAAATTTTTTTAGAATAAAAATTATCGTTTAACTCGAAGCTGTTTCAAAAATAGTAGATCACGCTCAAAGGCAAGGCGAAAACCGATTCAAAAGTGGAGCATACACGATAGTATTCGAGCATTTTGAATCGGTTTTTAATCCGCCACAAATATTGGCGGACCATTGGGCGCCTGCCCGCCTCTGGCGGATTATTAAGGCCGGGGCATAGTTCACTATAGCCCCGGCCTTAAGTGCCTTGCATATGAAAGCCTACAACTCGTTCAAAATTCAGTGACAATAAAATTTGAATGAAAAGTAATGATCGCTTCTTTCAGAAGCGATAGGTTTCAGGTGTTCCGCCGCAGGCGGATTCAGGTGTCAGATTCCGATTATCCGAATTTAAGGTGGGTGTTACCTGTACCTGATTTGCCCCGCAGAGGCTGATTGATTTTCGGTTTCCTCCTCCTCAGAGGAAACCGAAAAAATGAAAAATCTCTCTGGGCCCTCTGCGTCTCGAGCGACCAAAGGGAGCGGGTGTGATATAAGGATCAGTTGCGGCGTGTATCGGAAGAACTATCGCATTTCGGACAGCAATCAGACACCACCGGCAGCGGCTCAGCCAACGTTTTCTTCGTCTCAGATAGGGTCTCTTCCTGCTTTGCGGCCGGACTGAAGCGTGCCCGCAGCGCCTTCCAGATGGGTTTAACCGACATTCCCAGTATCATCAGCGCACCGATGACCCCCGCCCAACGGGGCACAATTTCCGACGCCTGGCCCACTACGGCCTGGGCCGATATCCCTAAAGAAACATATACCTGATCAACGATTAAACCAAACACAACCGCGCATACTGCAATGGATGTCAGGTAAATGGCAGTGGCCCGCTTGCCCAGCACACCGGTTAAGACCGTTAAGGAGGCGATGTTGGTGGCCGGCCCGGCTAAAAGAAATACCAGAGCGGCGCCCGGGCTGACGCCTTTTAGAATCAGGGCTGCGGCAATCGGGGTGGAGGCTGTTGCGCAAATATACAACGGAATGCCCACCGCCAGCATGATCAGCATGGCCGGAAGGCCGGCGCCCAGATATTTACCGAACATGTCTGGCGGGATCAGCACCGTAATCAATCCGGCCAATATCATTCCGATCATAAACCAGCCGGCCAGATCATTCCAGAGATCATCGACGGCAAAACGCATGCCGGCAGCAAGTTTTTCCCCGAAGGTGTGATGCAGGCGGTGCTCTTCTGGTGAGCAATTCTCCCCGTCGCAGCAGCCATCCACCGGACAGGTCAGATCCGGTGTGATGCGGGTGGTTTCATTTTTGGGCCCAAAAAGGTTTTCGGTAATGCCGGCCACCGCCGCGGTGATAAAAGCCACCACCGGGCGCGCGACGGTCATGATGGGATCCAGCAAAGCATAGGTGATGGAAATGGAATCCACCCCGGACTCCGGGGTTGAAATTAAAAATGCAGTTGTGGCGCCATTATTGGCACCCTGTTTGCGCAGCGACACGGCTGCGGGCAGCACACCGCATGATCACAATGGGATTGGAATACCAAAAAAGGCTGATTTCAGGACCGATTTAAACCGACCCTGCCCCAGATGCCGGGTGATCGAGCTGGGATTTAAAAATACCCGCAGCAATCCAGCCACCAGCAATCCGAACAAGATGTAAACCGAAGCGTCAACGAGTAGATGCCACGTCGCCAGCAATATTTCAAATATGAAATTCAATTTTCTTCCTTAGTTTTGTTTTTTTTAATGAATGTTTTTTCGATGCATAGATAAGGAATTTTTTCGATAGGCAAGGCCGCACAAGGGTTTACAAAGAGGCGTACTCGTAGTACGTCGAGGAAGTAAACCCGCGGAGAACACAGCATATCGGAAAAAGGCCTATTTAGGCATCGAAAAATTACTCGGAGACATGCTCAAGCCCCACATTCAACAACTCCGCCACATGCTCATCATCCAGCGAATAATAGATCACCTGACCATCACGGCGGCTTTTGACCAGGGCCAGATCGCGAAAACGCCGAAGTTGATGGGACACTGCTGACTCGGTCAGACCCAGAAAGGCCGCCAGGTCACAAACGCACATTTCCACGTTTTTAAGCGCCATGACGATCTTCAGACGACTGGGGTCTCCCAGGATCTTGTAAATCGAGGACAGCCGCTCAATTTCTTTTTCTGATACGGTGTCTCTGCGCGCCTGTTCAACCCTATCAAGGTGGATCACCCTGATTTGACAGTCATCCCCATCCAAGCATTGCGCTTTTACAGTACTCATATCCACTCCTTGAATATATGAACATATATTCATATAACCTCTTTACATCCTTTTGTCAAGGCTTAAAATCTGTTGAGCCGGTTTGCCCGTTGCCGGTTGTGCCGGTTTTAAAAAAGGAACAATACCGAGTTTTACTTTTTAAAAGAGTTAACGGGTAATGGGCTCAATTCCGTTTCACGGGAACCATCACAGCCAACTCAACCGGCCAACCCTTACTATGTGGATGCATTTTTTAACAGGTTCTTAACAGTAACGTAACTTTATGATAACAATATTATAATATTTTCCTTGGCCAGGGACAAATATTAGAATTGTGTTAGCATCACTTCATAACCCAACAGCAAAGGTAAATTAAAAAATGGCAAAGGAAAAAATATTGGTCGTTGATGATGAGGAGGATATTCTCGAACTTGTGCGCTACAATCTCTCCCGCGAGGGATATCAGGTCACCGGGACGCTGACCGGGGAAGATGCGCTGCGCAAAGTTCGTTCAGATCCATTTGATTTGATCGTGCTGGACCTGATGCTGCCGGGCATGGATGGATTGGCGTTTACCAGAACCGTTAAAAATGATGCCCGACTGCGCAGCATCCCCATAGTGATGCTGACCGCCAAAGGCGAAGAAGCCGACATCGTCACCGGACTCGAGCTAGGTGCCGATGATTATATAACCAAGCCCTTCAGCCCCAAAGTCATGATCGCCCGCGTGCGCGCGGCCCTTCGTCGACACAAAGAAGAGCCGCAAGATGAAATGGCCTTGGTGAAAATCTATGACATCGAAATCAATCCCGGCCGGCGCCGTGTTGTGGTCAAAGGAGAGCCCGTTGATTTAACCTACACCGAATTTCAGGTGCTCTTGCTGTTGGCCAAGCGGCCCGGCTGGGTATTTACCCGCTCTCACATCGTCAATTCGATCCGCGGCAACGACTACCCGGTCACCGACCGCAGTGTGGATGTACAGATCGTGGGGCTGCGCAAAAAACTCGGCGCCCATGGAAAATATATCGAAACCGTACGGGGAGTCGGGTATCGGTTTAAGGAGTCTCCATGAAAAAGCGTCAACGCCTGCTGTGGCGGCTTTTTCCTTCATATTTACTGATTACCCTTATTTCATTGCTGGCCGTTAGCTGGTATGCCTCCGAGGCCATGCGCCAATTTTTTCTGGACCAGACCGCCACTGACTTGAAGGCCAGAGCGGCCCTACTTGAAAAGCAGATATCAGGGCTGCTGTCACCATTGGATGCCGCTGCCATCGATTCCATCAGCAAAGAAGCCGGAAGGCTTTCGGCCACTCGCATCACTGTCATCCTGCCGGATGGCAAAGTCATCGGAGATTCGCGAGAAGCACCCCACCTGATGGACAATCATGCCAACCGGCCGGAAATCATGACCGCACTGGCCGGTCAGACCGGAAAGTCCATGCGCTTCAGCAATACGCTCATGCAACAGATGTATTATGTTGCTGTACCGGTCAAAGATCGCCAGAAAATTGTGGCCGTACTGCGCACGGCATTGCCGGCCACTGCGGTCGAAGCTGAAATCCGATCCATTCGACTTAAAATCGCCCTGGGTGGATGCATTATTGCTTTGCTGGCGGCGGGTATCAGCTGGGTCATCTCCCGCCGCATCAGCCAGCCGATCGAGCAGATGAAAAAAAGTGCCGAACATTTTGCCAACGGTGATTTGAGCCATCGCCTGACACCGCCACAGACCGAAGAAATGGGCGGACTGGCTGACGCCATGAATCAGATGGCCGCCCAGCTCAATGATCGAATTGAAACCATCATCCGCCAGCGCAATCAGCTCGAAACCGTGCTGGCCAGCATGTTGGAAGGGGTGATTGCCATCGACACCGAAGAGCGCATTGTGAGCATCAACCAGACGGCTGCCCGGCTTTTTGAAAAAGAACCGGCAGATTGCCAGGGAAAAAGCATTCAGGAAATCATCCGCTCTCCGGCATTGCAGCAGTTTATCCGCGCAGCGATCAGTAACACAAACCCGACTGAAGAAGACATCACGGTATTTCAAAATGAAGAACGCGTGATCGGTGTCAAAGGCTCACCTATTTTCGACGCAAATCAAGATCAAATCGGCACTTTGGTAGTATTTCACGATGTAACCAAGCTGAGGCGCCTGGAAAACATGCGGCGCGATTTTGTGGCCAACGTCTCACATGAAATCAAAACGCCCCTGACCGCCATTAAAGGATTTGTCGAAACCTTGCAGCAGGGCAAAGTTGAAAAGAAACAGGAAAAGGAACGCTTCCTGGGTATTATTCAAAAACACGTAGACCGCTTGGATGCCATTATCGAAGATTTGTTGGCGCTGTCACGAATTGAGCAGGAAGACGATAAGAAAGAAATTCAATTTGAGTCAGTTAAAATTGCGGATGTGTTTCAAGCCGCTATCCAATTGTGCCGACCAAAAGCCGAAAAACAAAATATCCATATTAACCTTGACTGTGAAAAAGACACCACTGCCTTATTGGACCCCGCCTTGATCGAGCAGGCGGTGGTGAATCTGCTTGATAATGCCATTAAATTCAGTGAACCGGGAAGTACGATTCATGTCAAGTCCCATCACCAGGGAAACGAGATGATCCTCAGTGTTCAGGACCAGGGTATCGGCATTGCCCAAAAGCATCTGCCGCGCCTCTTTGAGCGCTTCTATCGGGTCGACAAGGCGCGCAGCCGCAGCATGGGTGGCACCGGCCTGGGGCTGGCCATTGTTAAACATATTGCCCAGGCCCACGGTGGGCATGTTACAGTTGACAGCAAGCTCGGTGAAGGCAGCCACTTTAGCATTCACATTCCTCAAAAAGTTTAGTCACAATTCAAAGTCATTTCAAAGCCGGCTACGCTGCACTTATATTCAGCCCTCATGATTAAATAGCGCGTGTGTAGCAGCCAATCCTATTTTAACCATATAAAATCATTGTATAAATTTTAATTTAGTGATTTTATACCGAGACTGCGGTTTATCATTGATTTACCGCACCCAACATGCTATTGCCTCGCCAACCATTTCAACCATTCAGGAAAATATTGAAAACTGACGAATGGACCTGCCTAAAAGCTGAGATAAATAACCGACATTTCTACTAAAGACAGTGACTCACGTATAGAACAAGAGCATGGGATCTGAATACACCGTACTGATCATCGGATACATTTTCGGATTTTACATGGCCTGGAATATAGGTGCCAATGATGTGGCCAATTCAATGGCATCTGCGGTCGGCGCCAAAGCGATCACGATTCGGCAGGCCATATTCATTGCCGGAATTTTAAATATTGTCGGCGCTGTTTTTATTGGTTCGCATGTCACTAAAACGATCCGCAAAGGAATCGTTTCAACTGATATTCTTACCGACCCACATATGGCGCTGATTGGCGCGTTATCCGCTCTGCTGGCTGCTGCTTTGTGGGTATCTTTTGCCACCTGGAAATCACTACCCGTCTCCACCACCCATTCTATCGTGGGGGCCATGATCGGCTTTGGCATCATGGCCGGCGGATTTTCGGTGATCAACTGGGGCAAACTCGCCGCAGTAGTTCTAAGCTGGGTAATTTCCCCGGTATTTGCCATGGTCATCGGCTTTTT